>JANLQO010000523.1:0-21664 GCA_031367855.1 Planctomycetia bacterium
GTGACCACGCGCCAACAGGACTGCCCGCTTCCGTTGGTGGCTGGCTGGAATCGCGTTTAGCGCTGTTATTTAGCCGTCGTTGCCGCTCACGCTCACGATGCTTGGCAAGATTCGCCGAATCGGTACGATGTCGACGCTGACGTTTAGCGGCCTGCCAGCGACGCAATTCAATTGTGCAGAACGGCTCCAAACAGAACCGCTGGTTCGAGCGTCGCGGTAAAAAGCGATTAGGACATCCTTTTCGATGACAGCTTCGCAGCTCTCGCGGATGAAAATCGTTGGCGTTTTGAGAATTGGAGCTATTCTGGAAGTAAATAAAATTCCCGGCGGCTTGGACCAAAGGGGATTTGCCTGGGGAGCCAGTTCCAGTGGCTCTCCGGGCGCTTTTCTATCTCACCCTTGCTTAGGTGAACTACTTCCAAAGTAATTGAAGAAAACGAAGAAGTATCACGTTCGAGAATTTCTCGATTTCGAAGTACCACGAAGAAATTAGACCGAAGAAACACGGAGAAGGTGGCTGAAGCCAAACCGTTGGTTTTGGCTCAATTGAATCCGTTGGTCACAATTGACGCTCTACAGGGCCATTAGTGACTAGGCCAATGACCGGTGGTCCGTCAAGGCGAGTAAAAGGCAGTGACGAAAGGTGAGCTGCTTCGACACGCAAGTGTACTGAATCGAAAAACACACACGAGCGCCGTTGAATCTAAGGCTCAGTGGTGCTCGGAAACGGCATCCTTCTCGGTGCATTTCCTGGTTATTTGGCGTTTTGGCGATAGTAGATTTCCTGATCTCCAACTACAGCGGCAGGATTTGAAAGCACAGCTTTCAGCAGTTCCTTCGGTTCACACTCTGCTCTTGTACCAAATGGAAAGCATGATTCAAATTCGATTTCTAGGTTAAGCGTCTTCGCATGACTCTTCAGTTTTTGGTCGCTAATCCACCAAATACACATGCGATCTTCCTTCACGTGGATTAGGCAAAGCCAAAAGACCTTTTCTGTCGATTCAGTATCTGTTAGTTCTAGTTCTGCAAGTGCGTATGTGGGGTCTTTCTTTATCACCATTGCTGATGCAGTAGCAGTCAGGCGTTTTGATTCTGGCCAAGAAATTTTGTAGCGTCGTGATGACTGTTCCAGCCGAATGGTTACCGGACTAGACTCGCCAACGCGGTGAGGGGAGGATTCATAGCGAACCCACGTACCTTCGATTTTGCTTCCAAGTATCTCGGCGTTGTCGATGTTCGGTTGCCGTGTAGCAACGCTGGCGTTCCATTCACATCCGCTCATGCAAAGCACGAACAACATCCAGGTTCTCATTGCAACGTCCGTCTGCCAAATAACCATGAATTATTTACACTTTACACTATGAGCGCGGATAATTCCCGCAGCGAGGAGTCATCGTAACGTGTAGTGACGACAATTGCGAATACCAGAAAACGGCCATTAAACGCAGGTTCACAAGCAAGCATCCACAAACACTGAATCTGAGTCACGTTGTTTCGATGTTGCTTTGCTGCTTTCACAACTGACGCGGGAACTCGAAACCGCCCTTTGCCGCTGGAACTGACAAGAACCGAAAGTGAGTAACACCGTGCTTGCCACCTGCGATTAGTAGCTTTGGAGAAATAGTATCTTCGATGGATTCGATGAAACACAGCATGTAACCATCGTGTGATTTCCATGTCTTAAACTCAATACCGTTGCTTCGGAATATGAATTGACAGTCTGGCCATCCAATACTTGACGATGATTTCGTAAGGAAAAACATGCTGTCCGGCAATCCCATAGCAATTCGAAACTCGTGTCCCTGGACACCAAAGACTATAGACGAAAACCCAGGCTCATGGTATTCATCCGTAAGCTTTGCCCCATCAGCTTACATGCACGTTCAATAGATTCCGTTGAAATCTCCAAAGCTTACCTCCAAATCATCGCTGTCAGATGTCAGTTGAGTATCGATCTAAAGTTTGCAGTTTCTTTTTAAACGATTTTGAGAGAAGAAAAGGGTCAGGAGCCTAATTGAGAGAAGAAAAGGGTCAGGAGCCTAATTGGAGGTTTGGGGGGGGGAATTTCCGTGGCCGACCTCGCTTTCTGAGCCTTGACTCCAGTTTATAACTTCGGCCCAAAACCCTATGTGCTTCGTGTCGCCGCGTCGAGTTGAGCATTCCAACCACCGTTGCGCAATATCCATCGGATGGCAAAGATGCGCACGACGGGACCCATCATCGCAATGATCGCGATGCCGACGAGTATCCATTTAAGCGGCGGCGTCAAGGCGAGTCCACCGAAAACGATCGCACTGTAAAACAGCGATTCGATCGACGTGATGATGATGGCCGATCGAGTAGACTTGCAGCCCCAAAGCGACCATTTCACCCAAAAGGGCGCACGACGAAAATGGAGAGATGCGGAATACGCACCGCTTTGAAAGCGAGTGATCAGCAATACTGTCCCGATTGCAAATGTTGCGAGCCCTGCGGGAAGTACGACCGAGGAGAGCAGCATCCCGGTGGGGTCTCGGTCGAGTTGCCATGCCGAGGGCCAAATGATGTAACCCACGATGAGCAGCGCTCCCAAGGCGACGCACAGCCACAAGAACAGCGGCAAGACCCACCGACCTAGCGACACCAAACGCAACGACTCGACCAAAAATGCGCTGACTCCTGCCGCAATGAGAATGGCAAGGATGACTAGAAACTCTCGCTCGGTATCTTTCCAGCTCATCTGATTTAGATAGATTGAGTAATTGTACTGAGACATCATGAAAGCTGCCGAAGCGCCGACAGAGACGGCGATCATCCATCGCCGCGAAAGAGACATACGGATCCCAGGATCGGCCACTATCCAAATAGGAGCTACGACGAGGATGGAAAACAGTACGAAAACGGTCAGTTGATTGGGTATTTCCGACGCAAGATTGGCTACTGCAGTTCGTCTGCGTGTGTTTCCTATCCGGTTGGAGGAGGCGTCAAACAATCGCAACTTCTTTCCTTCCGCGACCCATAGTTTACTAGAGGCATACGACAAATGACTATCCTTAGAGCATTTAGGTAATCGCAGCAGTGTCGCCTTGCGATCGACGTCATTCAGTTCGAGCGTACCATTCGTGCTCAGCGAAAAAATGCGCGCCGGGGGATCCGCTAATTCGATTTGCGAAAAAGGCCCAAGGCCGAACTCAGAGTCGGAAAAAAATGGCACCCCGCGATAGCGTTCGGGAGATTCCAGAGTATCCCGAGAAATCCCATTATCATACTGACTAATGGAGTAGTAGTAGCCGTCGTCGGGCCAAGCACACGGCATACTGGTGCTGCTCGCCATGATTGCTGTCGAATAAGTGTGAAGCGAATTCTTGAGGACGTCCCAATTGATGACGCGACAAATGTTCGATAATTCGAGGTTGGGAGTATTGCGTTGTCGCGGAAAAATTAATGAGGAACTTCCGTAGATCTGAATATTTAACGAAAGAGGCTCCTTCATCCAACCAATGATGCGAGAGTTCCTCCTGTCGAGCTGACCTTTTACTGAGCCGTGTGCCGGTTCCCAAACTCGTATGATCGAACCAGCGGCGGAAGCAGCAATCAGTTCATCGTGTGGGCTCCAATGGACCTGCCAATCGACGGTGTTTACTTGCTTGGGAATCTCCCCGTCGGTCAAGGTAAGCGCGAGTGACTCGCTGCCATCTCGGACGTTCCAAACCCGAACTTTGCCTTCGACGTCCAAAGACGCAATCGACTCATCATCATGGCGCCAATCGAGGGCTAAGACTCGTGTCGAATGACCTGAGAAAGTTGATTGAACTGTGCCCTTGGAATCGAGAACCTGAATTTGATTTGAGTCTTGACCGACGATCGCGACCTGCGACCCGTCGCGCGAAGTCTCCATGACAGTTATTGGTTTGTCCAGGGTGATCTCAAGATCGTTGGGCGACCAGGATAGATTGCGAAGAACCCGACCGCTGACGAGCAGTCGTTCACTGCTGGGAAACCAGACAAGTCCCATGGCATTGCGGACGAAATACTCTTGAACGCTCTTTCCAGAGATTGAATCGATGATCACGATACGGTCGCCTTCTGCCGACGCGATCCAACGACCGTCGGGGCTCCAAACAGACGATGTGCTTAAGTTAACTTCAATTAGGATTTTCTCCGAGTCAACATCTCCAATGCCATGACTGCACATCCAGCGAGTGCGGTCTTGGTTCCAACCCAGAATCGAGACGGGCCATGTGGCTGAAATTTCTTGAGTCGTTGGATCGACGAAGTGCGTGCGCAGCGATTCCGAGACGGCCAACCATTTGTCTGCGGGCCCCCAAGCGATGCTGGTCACAACACTGTTCGAATCCAGAAGCGACACTGACGTCCAATCAATCGTCTGCTTGGTATCCATCGAGTACATTTGAATGTGGCCTGCATGGTCTACCAAGGCCAACCGCTGTCCATCACCGCTCCACTGGAAATGAGCTTTCCGCGGTTCAGCAATATTCCATGCCACCGAGCTGTGGAGAGACTGAGTCCTCGTGTCCCAAATCTGCAACGCGTTGGTTTGAAAAAGCGACCCGAGGACTCGACCGGTTGGATCCCAAACCATTTGGCCGCTGTAATTGGCGGCGGAGTTTGGCTCAGTCTGAGTTGTGCTTAGCAAAGCTGGCTCGGCCAGTATGGAATCAAAACTCACTTCCGCAGTTAAATCTGAAGCGGGATAGCGCCAGACGGAAACAGTGCGTTTTCGATAGTCCACAGGATCCGTGACATGCGTCGCAAAATGCGCGCCATCTGGACTCCAACTGGCAAGCCAGTAGTTCTTTCCCAATGAGTACTCCGCAGGCGACTTGCGCTGGAGATAGTACCACTCCCAACCCCGCAGATCATCCTGGTCAGGTCGTGGCAATTCTTTTGCGAGGTAGACTTCTGCATCGATTGGACTACCATCTTCAAAAGCCGCCGACGCCTGTGCGATCCGATTGGCATAACGCTCACGCTTGAAACCTCGGATTGCGTTTCTGGTCGATAGGTAACCTAGTGCAAGCGTACCGACGATGACAAGCCCAAGAGCAAAGGCGAGTCCGCTGATGGCCACATTCATTGGGTTGCGTTTTGACCAACGATACAACTGGGTAACCGGGCCAGTGGGGCGAGCGGAAATGGGCTTTCCTGCTTGCCAATTCTGAAGATCATCCGCTAGTGACCGGGCGGAGGAATAGCGTCTCGAGGGATCTTTTTCCAAGCACTTCTGACAGATAGTCTCCAGGTCTTTGTCGACCAGACGGTTCCATTTGCGCACGGGCTTGGCCGGCACATTCATAAGCTGATTGAACAACTCCATGGGCGTGTCCGCCTGAATGGGTGGCCGCCCACCGATCAAATTGTAAAGTATGGCACCCAAGCTATAGAGATCGGACGCTATCGTCGTGTCCTTACCGGCAGCCTGCTCGGGCGACATGAACGCCGGGGTGCCAACGATCGAACCCGTTTGCGTAACTTGATCCCGATTGGAAAACCGCTTAGCCAAACCGAAGTCGGCGACAAAAGGGAGGCCAACTTCATCAAGTAATATGTTTCCTGGCTTCAAATCGCGGTGAATGATCCCGTGCTGATGAGCATCATGGACTGCCATGGCTACCAAGCTCATCAGTTGAACGGCCTTGCGAATCGTTTCTTTGCTGTCGATCGGCCAATCACCGGTTGCCAACTGATTCGCCAAGCTGCCGCCTTCAATCAGGCGCATACTAAAGAAAGGTATCCCATTTTGTTCTCCGACTTCATAAATCGGCACAGTATTGGGATGGCTGAGCGCGGCGGCAGCTTCCGCTTCCGCCTTGAATCGTATGCGATCTGATTCCGATGCAAACTCAAATTGCCGAATCATCTTGACGGCAACGAAACGGTTCAAGCTAACTTGTCGCGCTCGATAAACAACTCCCATGCCTCCTTGAGCGACCACTTCCAAGAGTTCATAGTCACCCACTCTTTGCAACTTGGCCGGCAAGTCGCCACCTTTTCTCCCTGAGGCTCCATTGATCGAAATTGTTTCGTCGTCACTCGAACTCATGTAGAATCCGTTAGATCTCAGGAGTGGTCGACACCCAATACTTCCACGTCAGTATATTGGACTACGGCGAACCGTTGGAGTACGGACGGGAAAGTATCGGAATCAGCAACTTGGTCTCCCCAGCGGGCTTGTCCCACCGGAAGGAAACTTGTCCCGCCGGAAGGAAAGTCAGCAGGCTAGCAGTCAAGAGTCTGGTCTATATTTGGCTTTGATTTTCCGGGGTTGATTGGCTGCGTTCTCAGCGTGGAAGACTCGGATCGAGCGAAATACTTCGGGCTCGTGAGTCGCTTGCATCAAGCCTGCCAATTCCCCTTGCGGATCAAAGACTGCACAACGCGCTCGCCCAGTTTCCTGTTCAAGGATCAAAGGGACGCCGTTCCGTAGATCGATGGTCTGCTCTTCGTTCAGCGTGACAGAGTGCCAGTCATGAACCAGTCGCTGCGCCGGAAACAAGTTCCGTGCAACTTCGATGCGGTTGTACAATTCGCGAGCCACGACACAATCGCTGAGCACAAACGGACCGACCCGCGTGCGTGTCAGCTCCGTCATGATGGCGGCGGTGCCCAAACCTTCAGCCACATCGCGTCCAATGGCGCGCACGTACGTACCGCTGCCGCAGTCGATTTTCAGCTTGAGAAACGGATAGTTGTATGCGACCAGTTCCAATTGGAAGATATCCACTTCACGCGGTGCGAGATCAAAGCGGACTCCTTTGCGGGCCATTTTATACGCGCGTCGGCCGTCAATCACCAGCGCGGAAAAGTTCGGTGGAACCTGCTGCACGCGCCCTTGCCATTTGAGGAGTTCTGCGCGAACCTGCTGCTCGGTCGGTACATTTTCGATGGCGGTTTCGCAGAGGGTGACCTGGCCGGTGACGTCCAGCGTATCACTGGTTTTACCCAACTCAAATGTCGCCGCATAGCTCTTAGGCAATTCATGCGAATACTCGACTAAGCGAGTCGCATGGCCGACCGCCATCAACAGCACGCCGGTGGCCATCGGGTCCAGCGTCCCAGTATGCCCGACTTTCTCCTGTCCCACCAAGCGTTGGATGCGGTCGACGACAACTCGGCTGGAACAACCTGCCGGTTTGTTGATCGGCAAAACTCCGAACAGGGGCATCCGGTTCGACTCTCACATTAAACGATAACTACACAGTGAATCAACATCTTTGGCGGAGCGCCACAGCATACTAGACTTTTTCTCAAAAGGGGTCTGACCCTTTGGAGGGCTCAAGAGCAATTGAGACAATTGCTCTACACTAGATCAATTCGGAAGCCACGGGACTGCCAGCGTCTTTGCGGCCACTGCCGGCAAAGCGGCTGATGGCGCGGACCGACATATCGTGATCGCACAAAATCTGGCAACTCAGCCGCACGCCGCTGAGACCGCGTCCTTCCAAGCATGCCTTTTCAGCCGGCCGCATTTCCGCTGGCTCGCCCTCGATAAACTCAACCCGGCAAGTCGTGCAGCGGGCATTGCCACCACATGCGTGTAACTGGTCAATACCCGCCTCTTCCGACAAAGCCAGAACTAAACGTTTACCCGCTGGTACTTCGAATTCGCCTTCGCCTTCAACGGTGATCTTGGGCATCGATGGGACCTTTTATGTTTAAAATCGGTTTTGATATTGAGAGTTAACTGCAAGCGTCTCAATCAAGCATACGCAAAGGGGCGCAGAGCACAACCAGTGAAGCGGTTCGCCGCGTCGATCACGGCCAGTAGCAATTGTAGAACGATTGTCCTCAATATTGTCCTTAATCGTTCAGGAACACTCGCGGGCTCGCTTGAACGTTTTCATCCATCGGAAAAATGCGACTTGACTTCGGAATGGTGCCCTCGCCAGAACGGTTGGGGACAACGTTGGGGACAACCGTTCAACACTTTTTATTGGCGCAGGCACGCGACTGAGCACAGTTGCACCACGTGTACCACTGCAGAATTAACTTATGTGCGAGCTAGTCAGAACGGTTCGCGAGTGATCCGTTCAACGACGATGACGTAGCCTGCACACAGCAACCCGACCAAGGGCGCGATGGTCAGCAAAGTCGCAACGCCTACCGAGTAACCAACCACGCCGCGCGACCCGCTGAATCCGAATATCATCGTCGTCATCACGCCCACGTTAGAGAGCAGTACAATCACTGCCAGCATGCCAACTGCGTAACCGCGTAGATAGCCTCGGTGAACGACGGCCATCGTCGCCGCCAATCCGGCTAAAGAAGCTAGAACGAAGCAAAGCACAAAAGTGAAATATACTCCCAAAAGCCCTGAAATGAAAAACACGCTCGCCCACATCAGCAGAATGGCCATCAGATTAATACCCACTAGCACCACCAAGCGGTTCGCCATCCAACCGTGAGCGCTAAGGGCTCCGGAACGAAGTTGGGCTGGATCGATATGTGGCAATCGGTAGGCAAAGAGTATCCCGCAGCAGGCGGCTAACATGATCATGGCACATACGTTGCTGGAACCGCTACATACTCGCTGTAGTATTGAATTGAACGGAGCGTTGTTGCCGAGCACCGAAAACACAAATACCAATGCGAACGCAACGCCCGCTATGATGACACAGATCCGCAGCAGCGGCTTGTGCGCCCGCGTGCGAGAATCGTCGCTGGGCGAGGCTTTTCCGAATTCGAAGTCATCCAGCGGGTGGGGTTCGGCACTTTCCGGCATCGGAATTCTCACGTTGAAATTACCAAGATGACTTGTGGCGTAGGCTTCCAGCGCTTCCAGCCTATGCCACTCCTTTTTTCCGCGCACAGCTCACAGGCTAAGAACCTGTATGTTAACACGCTTGAAATGTGCCAGCTATCGCCTGCCCAGCCGGAGCTGCAAGGCTTGCGAAGCGATTCGCCGTATACGAGAATTCTCATTGCGATTAATCGCGTTTCGCGTTGAACCCGTTCACTACTGAGCCAATCCCTACGAAAGTTTACTTAATGAGCAGCAATCCCTATTCGACACCGACCGGCATGTTCAACTCTGACGGCGGCAACACGGAGTATGCGCGCAGCAAAGTTGCCGCCCCTGCAATTGCTTTGTTAGTGGAAGGCATCATTTTCGTGCTGCTCGCAATTTGGGGCGTGGTGATGGCTGCACTTTCAATGGCAGGCCTCAATCCGTTGGTCAATTCGCAGCGGGAGCAGTTCGAACAGATGCAACAGCAAAATGGTGCTGCACCTGCAGGCGCGTCCGAGTTCCTAGAGACGATGATGAAGATGAGCGAGACCATGCAGGGCCCGCTGGGACTGGTTCTAAACTTGATCCCGTTGACGATTGCTTTCGTGGTGATATTCGGCGCCCTGCGGATGAAGAACCTGCGGTCTTACAGCTTGGCTCTGGCCAGTGCGATCCTGGGCATGATCCCGTGTTTCTCGCCATGCTGTCTCGTCGGTTTGCCAATCGGAGTCTGGGCAATCGTGGTCTTGATGGATCCTATGGTTAAACAGAGCTTCCGGTAACTAGGCGGAGCACGCTAGCTGGTAGCGCTGGTAGCCTATGCACAGCCTAACCTTCGCAGAGCCTCTGGGGGCGCCACCCAAAGTTAAAGTTGGAAGTGATTGCCAAATCGGCAGTTGAGTCACGGGTGGGCCTAAGTTGCACAAAAAACTGCTTGAATCCCTAAGAATTCAGGGGTTGGTCGATTGTGGCACGGATGTTGCATTACGCAACAGCGACTTAGTCGAGCTGCCACTCTGACTTGATGATTTCGTCGACTCGATTCGATGGCAATTCTGTTGAGGCAAGGCAGTTGGGCTGGAAGGCCCGCGTCCGTGTGGGGCGTGGGCTGAAACTGAGACAACAAAGTTCGAGCTGCGGGCAAGGTAAAAGCCTGTGTCGCAAGATGCAGGGACGTGGCTTGTTGATTTTTTGGCTGTTCGCAATGCGTGTCGCGGCTCGGGTGATAGTCGCAGTCTAAGATCCAATTGGAGGAGTTGAACGTGGCGAAGCAAATGGTTTTTGATGACGAAGCGCGTCAACCGCTGCTGGCTGGTGTATCCAAGCTAGCGCGAGCGGTTCGCAGCACTCTCGGTCCTCGCGGCAGGAATGCGGTGTTGGATAAGGGTTGGGGATCGCCTAAGGTGACGAAGGACGGCGTGACCGTCGCTGAAGACATCGAATTGGACGATCCGTATGAAAATCTGGGTGCTCAGCTCGTTAAGGAAGCGGCCAGTAAGACCAACGATGTGGCGGGTGACGGCACCACGACTGCAACGGTTCTGTCGGAAGCGATCTTCCGCGAAGGCCTGAAAATGGTTGCAGCCGGTGCCGACCCAATGGCTCTATCGCGCGGAATCGCTAAAGCGGTTGAGGCCGTGGGCGACGAACTGACGAAGATGTCGATCAAGATCGACGAGAAGAGCAAAAGAGAAATCAAGCAAGTTGCTACTATCGCTGGTAACAACGATCCAACCATCGGCGACGTCCTGGCTGACGCGTTCCTGAAAGTTGGCAAAGACGGCGTGATCACCGTCGAAGAGGGCCGCAGCGCTGAAACAACTGTTGAAGTTGTTGAAGGCATGCAGTTTGATCGCGGCTTTCTGTCGCCGCATTTCGTTACCAACCCAGACGAAGTGGCTGTTGAGCTCGACGATTGCTACATGTTGATTTTCGAAGAGAAAATTAGCAGCAACAAGAAACTCATTCCGCTTTTGGAAGCGATCAGCAAGTCGAAGAAGCCGTTGTTGATCATCGCTGAAGACGTCGACGGCGAAGCGCTGGCCACTTTGGTGGTCAACAAAATGCGCGGCATTCTGAGCGTTTGTGCTGTTAAGGCTCCGGGTTACGGCGATCGGCGCAAAGCGATCATGGGTGACCTGGGTGTTTTGTGCGGCGGACAACCGATTTTCAAAGATCTTGGTATCGACTTGGAAAGCGTTAAGCTGAGCGACTTAGGTCGCGCGAAGAAGATTCGCATCACCAGCGAAGAAACCATCATCGTCGGTGGAGCTGGAAAGAAAGACGCGATTGTGGGTCGTGCCGATCAGATCCGTCGCGAAATTGAAAACACAGACAGCGAATACGATCGTGAAAAACTGCAAGAACGTCTCGCCAAATTGGCTGGCGGGGTAGCTCAGATCACTGTCGGTGCTGCGACTGAAACGGAAATGAAAGAGCGTAAGGCTCTGCTCGACGATGCCAAGGCTGCTACTAAAGCTGCCTTGCAAGAAGGCATTGTGCCTGGCGGTGGCGTGGCTCTGCTGCGTTGCGAGCCGGCGATTGCCAAACTGAAACTGGAAGGCGATGCTGGCCTGGGCGCGAAGATCATTTCGAACGTCCTGGATTATCCGCTGCGAGCGATTGCGAATAACGCGGGCGTAGATGGTGCGGTGGTGGTGAATCGTGTTCGTCAACAAAAGACGAAGACCGAAGGTTACGACGCTAACACCGATACCTACTGCGACCTAGTGAAAGCAGGCATCATCGACCCGGCTAAGGTGGTGCGAACCGCCTTGCAAAACGCTGCCAGCGTGGCTTGCCTGTTGCTGACAACCGAGGGGTTGATCACCGACATTCCTAAAGAAGATGATGGTGGCGAAGGCCACGGTCATCACGACCACGGCATGGGGGGTGGCGGCGGAATGGATATGGGTGGCATGGGCGGCATGGGAGGCATGGGCGGCGGCATGGGTGGAATGGGCGGCATGATGTAATCAGCCTTCGGCCGCTAGTCACTCTTGGTTGACCGAACAGGTGGGTTTGACCGAACAAACAGTTGCTCCAGAGCCTCGTTCTGGGGCAACTCAAAACTAGGCTGTGTCTCAAAAGGGTTAGACCCCTTTTAAGACAATGTCTGGTCCAAATACAACAAACAGAATACTAGAGAAAACTCGTACAAACGTTTTAACTAAAGGGAAATCAATATGGCGAAACTAAAACTACGTCCGCTCGATGATCGTGTCGTTGTCCAGCCAGAAGAAGCTGAATCGACGACTGCTGGTGGTATCGTGCTGCCGGATTCGGCAAAGGAAAAGCCACAGCGCGGTACAGTCGTCGCTGTTGGTCCTGGCAAGTTGCTGGATAACGGCAACCGCGGGACACTGTCGGTGGCTGTTGGTGACGTCGTTATTTACGGCAAGTACGGCGGCAGCGAAGTAGAAGTCGATGGCAAGGATGTAAAGATCCTGCGTGAAAGCGATATTCTCGCGAAGATCGTTTCCTAGTTTGCGTTACATCCGGTCGCTTCACCGTTAGTGTGCAGCGAAAAATCAACAGACAATATTCATTCAATATAAGGACCAAAAGCGTGGCAAAACAGTTGATGTTTGAGGATCACGCACGCGCTCGGATGCTGAAGGGTGTGGAGAAGCTGGCTGATGCAGTCGCTGTCACCATGGGCCCGACAGGCCGAAACGTGATCATCGATAAGAGCTTTGGTGGCCCGACCGTAACAAAAGACGGTGTAACGGTCGCAAAGGAAATCGAATTGGAAGATCGCTTCGAGAACATGGGTGCTAAACTCGTGGTCGAAGTGGCGCAGAAGACCAGCGATCTGGCCGGTGACGGAACCACGACCGCAACCGTGCTTGCACGAGCGATCTTCAAAGAAGGGCTTCGCAATATCGTTGCCGGCAGCAACCCGACCGCAGTTCGTCGCGGTATCGAAAAGGCTGTTGAAGCGGCGGTTGCAAGGTTGCACGAACTGGGTAAGCCGGTCAGCGATCGCCAACAAATTGCCCACGTCGGCGCGATCAGTGCGAACAACGACATGAAAATTGGTGAATTGTTGGCACAGTCGCTTGAGCGTGTTGGCAAGGACGGCGTGATCACTGTCGAAGAAGGCAAGACTGCTGATACGACAGTTGAATACGTTGACGGCATGCAATTCGACAAGGGTTTTGTGTCGCCGTATTTCATTAATACTCCCAGCGATATGACCTGCACCTACGACAATGCTCTCGTGTTGCTTTTCGAAAAGAAGATCAGCAACATTCGCGACTTGGTGCCAATTTTGGAAAAGGTGAGCGCAAGCGGTCGTCCGCTGTTGATCATTGCGGAAGACGTCGATGCGGAAGCTTTGACTCTGTTGGTCGTCAACAAGCTGCGTGGCACGCTGAACGTTTGTGCTGTCAAAGCACCTGGTTTCGGAGATCGACGCAAAGCCATGATGGGTGACATTGCGACGCTGACTGGTGGTACGTTTATTAGCGATGACCTCGGTATCCAGCTTGAGAAGATCACTTTGGAGCACCTTGGTCGCGCCAAAAAGGTGGTTATCGACAAGAACAACACCACGTTGGTCGAGGGTGCTGGGGAACGTAAAGTCATTGACCAGCGTGTCGCTCAGATCCGCACTCAGATCGATCAAACGGACAGCGAGTACGACCGTGAGAAGCTGCAAGAACGACTTGCAAAACTCTCCGGTGGCGTGGCTGTTATCAGTGTTGGTGCCGAGACCGAAGCCGACATGAAGCAGAAGAAGGCTCGCGTTGAAGACGCCTTGCATGCGACTCGAGCTGCCATGGAGGAAGGCATTCTTCCTGGCGGTGGCGTAGCTCTGCTGCGCTGCAGCGAAGCAGTTCAAGCTTGCGTTGACAAGTGCAAAGGTGACGAGAAGATCGGCGCTTCGATCGTACTTCACTCACTGTCAGCGCCCTTGCGTCAAATCGCTGATAACGCGGGTATCGATGGTTCAGTTGTCGCCGACGAAGTTAGCCAAAAGCCGCTGACGACCGGTTACGATGCGAACAAAGGTGAATATGTCGATATGCTGAAAGCCGGCATCATCGACCCAGTGAAAGTCGTGCGGACCGCACTGGCTAACGCTGGCAGTATCGCTGGATTGCTGCTGACGACTGAAGCCTTGGTCACCACGTTCGATAAAGACGACAAGAAAAAGCAGCGTGCCGAAGGCGCGGTGTCCTAGAACATAGTTGCGTCTCTCGCGGAGCCGCGGTTATCTAGGTCGTTGATTATATGGGCCACTCTCTCGGGAGTGGCCCTTTTTTGGTAAGCGCGTTTTTGCTCGCGGAGTGAGAACGGCAAATGGCTTACTGCATAATCCATTAATTACTTTCGCAAGAAGCCTGCGGTTCGATGGCAGCTACCAAACGCGATTACTACGAAGTCCTAGGCGTCAACAAAAATTGCGCCCAAGACGATCTATCGAAAGCGTATCGTAAACTGGCAATGAAGTATCATCCGGATAGTAACCGTGATGACGCAGATGCTGTTGCTCGATTCAAGGAAGCCGCTGAGGCCTACGAGATATTAAGCGACAAAGAGAAACGTGCTCGTTACGATCAGTACGGTCACGCGGGCGTCGAGGGACGAACCAGCCAATTCAATGACGCGAGCGATATTTTTGAAGCCTTCGGCGACATGTTCGGCGGCACGATTTTCGAAGATTTTTTTGGGGGTCGAGCCGCGCGGTCACGCACGCGCCGCGGAGCCGATGTGCGCTGCGACGTGACCCTAACGTTAGAAGAAGCTGCTGCGGGGACTCGCAAGAAAGTCACCTTGACGCGGCATGATCAATGTGGAACTTGCAATGGTTCAGGTGCCGAACCGGGGTCGGAACCGCAGGTCTGCCAACGCTGTCGCGGTCATGGACAAGTAGTCCAAGCGACTGGAATTTTGCGCGTGCAGACTACATGTCCGCAGTGCCGGGGCAATGGCAAGATCATTTCCAAGCGTTGCAAGACGTGCGATGGATCGGGCTTGAAGCCGCGCGAAGTAACGTTGGAAGTAGCGATTCCGGCGGGCGTGGACGACGGCATGCGAGTGCGGATGCCAGGCGAAGGCCAGGGCAGTCCAGACGGCGGGCAATCGGGCGATGCGTATTGCTTTATCCGAGTTCTACCGCACAAGATTTTTAAACGCGAAGGTAGCGATCTGATTCTGCAAGTGCCGTTGAGCTACTCTCAGGCTGTGTTAGGGACATCATTCGAGATTCCAACCTTGAATGGAAAACACAACGTTGACATTCCGCGTGGCACTCAAAGCGGCGAAGTCTTTCAATTGAGGGGCTTCGGCGTACCCGATCCACGCACGGGTATGCGCGGTGACTTGCTATTGCAAACTTTCGTCGAGATACCCAAAAAAGTGAACGCGCGTCAGGAAGACCTGCTGCGTCAGTTGGCTGAGGTAGATGAAGAACACGTCACACCGCATCGCAAATCATTTCTTGACCGAATACTTGCACATTTCCGACTCAACGAAAACGATAAGAGCAACTCTAAAGCGGAGTAGCAAACATGAAGAACGAATCTGACCAATCTGAATCCACACAGAAAAATGAACTCGCGGACGACTTGAACGCGGAGGGCGTTGCCGACGACGGTTTGGGTGAACTCGACAGGTTCGGCGAGCACGCGGACGAAACCACCACAATACTGCTCGACAAACTGCGGGTCGCAGAGGCAGAAGTCTTGCGGAGTCGAGCGGAGATGGAAAATTATCGAAAACGCATGCAGCGTGACGCCGATCAACAGTTGAAGTTCGCCAATGTGCCGATCGTTCGTGATTTGCTGGACGTGATCGACAATTTGAATCGGGCGCTAGAAGCAGCCCGAGGCGATGAAACCAATACCAAAGCTCTGCTCGATGGCGTGCAAATGGTTTCTCAGCAGTTCACAGATACGTTGGCCAAGCACGGCTGCAAATCGATTGAGGCCGTGGGTACTGAATTCGACCCGCATATCCATCAAGCAATTGCACAAATGCCAAGTCCCGATCAACCTGCAGGCAAAGTTGCGATGGAAGTTGCTGTCGGATACATGCTGCACGACCGAGTCATTCGGCCAGCGCAAGTGATCGTGAGCACCGGTAACGCTACGTAAGTAGCGCAATTGTCACAATTGCTTGCGTGAACGCCGGGGATAATCGTACTACACTGAATTTTGATTCTTTCGGAGAATGGGTCGATGCCAACATACGATTACGAATGCGACGCCTGCAAGCACAAATTCGAGCTGTACCAAGGTATCAACGACGACGTGCAGAAGAAGTGCCCCGAGTGCAAGAAGAATAAACTGCGAAGGTTGATTGGCACCGGTAGCGCGATCGTGTTCAAGGGATCGGGCTTCTATCAGACCGATTATCGCAGCGAGTCGTATAAGAAAGCCAAGGCAGCCGACAACCCGAGCGGATCTTCGAAATCCGAGGGTAGCAAAGCTGAAGGCGGAAAGAGCGAAGGCAACAAATCGGAGAGTAGTACGCCCAAGTCCGAGAGCAAAACTCCAGCGACAAAGCCGAAGAAATCCAGCGAATAAGCCTGGCTGGTTGCAAGCTGGCGCTGATTGCGAATGCCACTGGCACTGCCGGTGCGCCGAGGGGTTTATGTTTGCTAGCACTTTCAAAAGAACGTCTCGATGAACCAAGAATTGCTGCACCGACAGTTTCCAAACGGACTGGTATTGCTCGGTGAACACATGCCATGGTTGCGATCGGCTGCGTTCACCTTCCTACTGCCCGCTGGCACCTGTTACGAACCGAGCGGCTTCGACGGATTGGCTGGAGTGACTTGCGAGATGAGTCAACGCGGTTGCGGGAAGCTAGACAGTCGCGAGTTTCTCGAAGAACTCGATAGCCTTGGCGTGGATCGCGGCAGCTCGATAACGACCAATCACACATCCTTTAGTTGCGCTATGCCGAGCAAGGTATTGCCCCGCGTGATTGACTTGTATAGCGATTTGGTTCGGCGACCGCATATGCCCGAGGCTCAACTGAACGATGCGCGTCAGTTGGGGATGCAGGACTTGCGCGCGTTGGAAGACGAGCCCGCGCATCGTTGCTTCAGCGAGCTGAAGCGCTTTCGTTTTCCTCTGCCTTATGGTCGAATTTCGCAAGGAACCCGTGAAGGTCTCGCGGCAATTGAGAATGCCCATGTGCAGGATTTTTTCAAAAGTAATTTCCATCCGACGGGCAGCATTCTGGCTGTGGCTGGAAATTTTGACTGGGCACAACTTTGTAGAGCAGTTGAGGATTCGCTCGGTGATTGGACTGGACCGAAGGAACCCGAGCTGCCGCCACTGCGGCCGCGTTTCGGCAGCAGTCACACGGACCACGCTTCGAACCAAACGCATCTGGCTTTGGCCTACGATTGCGCGCCCTATGAGAGCAAGGATTACTACATGGCGCGGGCGCTGGTGGGAATCTTGAGCGATGGGATGAGCTCCAGGTTGTTCACCGAAGTCCGTGAAAAGCGGGGCTTGGTGTACTCGGTATTCGCGACCTGTTTTTCTCTGGCGACTCAAGGCTGCGTGCTATGTTATGCGGGCACTACGACCAATCGCGCTGAAGAGACGCTGCACGTGTTGCTGGAGACAATCGATTCACTCGGCAAAGGTATTAACCAAGATGAGCTCGAGCGATTGAAGAATCGATCGAAAAGTTCGCTGGTAATGGAACAAGAGTCATCGACCGGGCGCAGCAGCCAAATCGCTAATGATTGGTTTGCGTTGGGCCGCGTGCCCACACGTGTTGAGCTTTGCGAACAAATCGACGGTTTAACCTGCGATGCCTTGCTCGATTATTTTCATCAGCACAAGCCAAAGAATTTCTCACTCGTCACCGTCGGATCACAAGCCTTGGAGCTGCCCAGTGGAGTTGCTTACACACAAATCTGATACTGGTCCGGAGATCATCGCACTGAGCGACCCGGCAGCTTTCACTGTTTCACTGGGTTGGTTCGTGAAGACAGGCTCGCGCGATGAAAAGTCTGATGTAGCGGGCGTCAGCCACTTCCTCGAGCACATGGTCTTTAAGGGGACAAGCAAGCGGTCGGCGGAAGCTGTCAATCGAGAACTCGATCACTTGGGTGCCCAATCGAACGCGTACACATCGGAGGACTCGACCGTCTTTTATGCATCGGTTGTGCCCGAATGCCAAGCGAGTGCAGTTGATCTGCTGACCGATCTGATGGCCCCGAGTCTCGGCGAGCAGGAGTTTGAGACGGAGCGACAAGTAGTTCTGGAAGAGATCGCCATGTACGACGATCAACCTCCCTACGGCGCGTTCGAGAAAGCGATGGAATTGTTCTTTGGTGACCATCCCTTAGCGACTCGAGTTCTGGGAACGGTGGAATCGATCTCCGAAATGTCGGTGGGGCAGATGCGAGAATACCACCGCCAACGCTACACTAGCGATAACATGTTTCTGATCGCCAGTGGCAAAGTGGATTTTGGGCAACTGATCGATCACGTCGAGAAACAAACCGAACATTGGTCGAACGGTGCCGCGCCCCGCCATTACAACGTGCCCACCTATACTAGTTCCGATGTGCTGATCGAGCGTGAAGCGACTCATCAGCACTATGCCGTCAAGCTCTGGCCCGGCCTCAGTTGCAATGACCCTCAACGCTACGCGCTGCGGATGTTGTGTACAATCCTTGCTGACGACTCCGGCAGCCGCTTGTTCTGGGAGCTGATCGATACCGGCCGCGCGGAGACTGCCGCCCTTTGGCCGCAGTTATTTGACGATTGCGGTTGCTTGCTTGGTTACCTCTGCTGTGCTCCCGAAGACGCGGTAGAGAATCTGGAGACCATGCAAACAGTCTTCACGGATGTCCTTAAAAATGGGGTCACCAAAAAGGAACTCGAATTGGCCAAGAATAAGATTCAAGCGGGCCTGATTCTTTCCGACGAACGTCCCAGCAATCGCTTGTTCGCCCTCGGGCAATCATGGCTAACGCGCCGTGCCTACGAACCGCTCGACGTGATCCTCGAACGCTTTGCATCAGTCAGTCTGCAGGACATCTCGGACGTAGCCCAGCGCACACTGAGCCATACACCAACATCCGTTCAAATTATCGACCCTGAATCGTAAGCGAGCGACTTTATGGCCACGCCTCGTATCGAGATTGTCTATTGCCGCCAATGCCAATGGATGCTCCGGGCAGCTTGGTTCGCTCAAGAATTATTGACTACCTTCAGTGAAGAGATCGGCGAAGTCGCCTTAGTCCCCGGCTCTGGAGGCATCTTCGAAATCCGTTGCGACTCCAGCTTAATTTGGGACCGCAAGACCATGGACGGCTTTCCCGAAATCAAGCAGCTGAAGCAGTTGGTCCGCGACAGGATCGCTCCGGACCGACCACTTGGCCATGTTGATCGAACCAAGCCAAACTAGCCCAACGTTATCAAGTAGCAGGTGGATCTCCGCGACGCTGAATTGTCTGCCTCGGAGTTGCGATCGCCTTAGGCTTCATCCGGTGTTCGCAGAGCCGGAGTTATCAATAAGCTGTGTTCGCAGAATTCGTCAGGCTTGAAGTACAATGCCAACTCGCGAGTGGCGCTCTCAGGGCTATCCGAAGCGTGTACCAAATTCATCTGCCGAGAACTGGAAAGATCGCCGCGAATGGTGCCTGGTGCCGCTTTGATGCCGTTGGTCGCGCCCAACATCTCACGAATCAATGGAATCACTTCAACACCCTCGACGGCCATGGCTACAATGGGGGCCGAAGTGATGAAGGATTCTAAACTCGGGTAGAACGGCTTCGCCACGTGTTCAGCATAATGTTGCTTGGACAATTCAGGAGTGACACGGAGCATCTTCATCGCGACGATATTGAGCCCCTTGGCCTCAAATCTCGCAATCACTTGGCCCATCAGGCGTCGTTCAACACAGTCCGGTTTGAGCAATACAAGGCTTCGTTGCAGCATTCGAGTTATTCTCCAAGTTGTTTTTGATGGAATTGGCGAGTTCGTTCAGATTGGGCATCATATAGGAATCGGCAGACCTAGCCAGTGCAATTGGTAATACAGGGCAATTGGTAATCCAATGCAACTGGTAATTAGGCGTCAGCGGGTAATCAGGCCCCCTGCAGGCGATGTGCATGGGCCATCGCATCTTCTGCGAGTTGAATGTATTTACGTTCTTGAGTACCCGCGAACACGCGCTGGTAGGTCACACTCATGGCGGTAAAGTTGAACGATTCGTCGGGCTCCAGCTCGCAGGCTTTCAATCCATGCGCGATTGCCTGATCGTATTTTCCTTGCAACGTGAAAATCCGGCCTAGCGTCAAATGCGTAAGCACGTGTGACGGATCTTCTGATAGTATTTCTTCCAGCAGCAAGACGGCTTCGTCGTTTTTACCTTCATCCTTGAGCTTTTCGGCTTGGTTGTATTTCTTGACTATTTCGCTCATGGATTTACCGCTAGGTGATTTGGGTGGGTGAAGTCGATGGGTGTACCAATGCAAAAACGCCCAGAGTTCATCACTTCGGGCGTTTCAATTGTAGCGAAAATAGCTGGCCGCGAAACCGCGATTCGGACTACTCGCGTGGGCGGATCACGCCGGTCAATCCAGCGTAATCGACGCGATCGTCGCGGTGCCAAAGCGGTTGACCGCGCTCGACGCGACGGCGCAGAATTTCAATTTTCTCAGCCGAGCCAGCGGGTGCGTCGGTAGGGAAAAAAAGATCGTTCACTTCTGGATCGAAATCTTCGTCGTGACCGTACTTCAAAATGGCTTCAAAAACATTCTTGCAAACATCACCCATCGGGCACCTCAAGTAAAAATGGAAACGATATATCAATTGTGCGGCTATCGTCCGCATTCACGGCTAAATCATTTGACGCTGTGGAGCGTTTGGGGAAAGGCATTACTGCGAGCAAACACCGGTCTCATCTCTTCCTATGAGTGGCAATACTATCGGCATCCTCGGAAATCGACAGCGCTGAATTGTGATTTCACTTACGCCTAAACCGCACGACGAATAACGAGTTCAAAGCTGAGCGCTATGTAACCTTACTCGACGTATCCTGCGGCTTCTCGGTGTGCAACTTTGATGGTCTACCAAATAGGAATTGCTCCCTACTCAACGACCAGATTATTAACTCCTAATTCACAAAGTCAAGCTTTTTCTTTCAAAGAAACAGCCTTCTGCAAGCCCATTGACAATTGGCCGCAGGGCACGACCACAAGCAGCGTATCGAGCGGTCAGGCAAGCTGCGCATGCTGAGCTAGGCAAGTACAGCCTGACTTCTGCAGAGGGTACCTATCCCGCCCTTGAAACCATGCAAAGGGGTCTTGACATGCATTCTTTTTCCCCGGCGATGGGACGCCAGCGGTTCTAGCCCACGATGCCCTATTGCTGGCGTTTCGATGCCAATAGTCGTGGGCTCGAATCTTTCGGAAAAAAGTTTTTTTGGCGGTCCCGTTTCGAGAGAAGCCCTAGACACTTTGGAAACCAACCAAGCCCTTGCACGCACAACAATCTGAACCGCAAGCCGCTTTCTGCGAACGTATCGGCGGCACGTCCTGTGGTGTTTCTTGGCTTGCTTGTCTAACACCATGACCACGACGTCGATTGGATTTCCAAGCTATAATAGAAATATGCAATGAGAAAAGATGTTTGGAGGCCAAGAACGCGGGCCAAACCTTGTCGCCTGTGAACGCTGTCGAGTAGGCGAGGAATTCACGAATGGAATTTCAATGACGGAAAGCAAGCCTGACCGAAGACTACCGGACCCGGATGAGAACCCAGGTGCCCCAGTCGTTATTTGGGATGGCAAATGCAATTTCTGTCGCGCTCAAGTCGAGCGTCTGCGAGCATTCGATACTCAAGGTCGTTTGACCTACCTAAGTCTACATGACGCGCGCGTCGCCCAGCGTTGTCCCCAACTGACCCACGAACAGCTGATGGAGCAGATGTGGGTCGTCACTTCAAA
>JANLQO010000534.1:0-3802 GCA_031367855.1 Planctomycetia bacterium
TAACACGTTGATTTTGTTTTCGCTTTCGTCGATTCATACACTGACTAGTAGTCTTCAAACCACAAGTTTGCAGACGAAAGTCAACGTCCAGTAACCAAGGAAGGCAGACGCGCGAAGGAATCGCCGACTGGAATTCTCACTACCGGATATAGAATTGAACACAGGATGTGTTCAAACGAGTGAACCGACCTACAGGCAAGGATGCTGGCTGGGTCGGTTGCCTTTTAGAGAGAAAAGAGTCGTTCTCTCGGGCACGCGGCAGGGAAGCCATAAAGGGTAAAGATCATGAGCCGGTTGACTTGGATTCAACGGGTCTACTGGACTCGCTTCAGCAAGCCAATTTCTGATCGCGAGTTGGTTCGTCAGTTGGTTGCCAATCCGATTGCTTCGCTTCTCGAAATCGGAATTGGTCGCGGCCAGCGCATGCAGCGGATCGCTCAGCTAGTAACTCTTACCGCTGACACCGAACGATTGCGATACATTGGCGTGGATGAATTCGAAGCGGCCCAGAACGGCCACCAGCACTTGAGTCTCAAGACTGCTCACCAACTGGCTTCGCAAGTCGGCTTCAAAGTATCATTAATCCCAGGAGACCTTAAGTCTGCGATGCCGCGAGTGGCCCACAAGTTCGGCCCAAGCGACTTGATCGTCATCGACGGTGGACTCGACCCAGTTCAACCAAACTCAAGTCTCATCGCGCCTTGGCTGAATCGCATCGCACACGACCAGTCGATCGTACTCGCGTGCGCCCAGCCAGGCGAAACGCTGAGGCTCGTCACCCGTGAAGCCGCATCCCGCACCCTGCGCGTTGCTGCCTAATTCTGCTCCGACCACACATCGTCGGTCAGCTTTGTTAGAATGGTGGCTCCACTTTCCCACCTCAACAACTGGAGCCACCCATGCTTGCTTTTCGAAGTTCCTTCCTTCGTTTCGTCGTGCTCGCGACGATTGCATTCTCAAGCGTTACGCTCGGGATCAAATCCCAGTCAACGTGCTGCCAAGCGGATGAGCCCAAGGTAAAGCCGCTGCGCGCTTTGCTCGTGCTTGGCGGTTGCTGTCACGATTATGCAGTCCAAAAAGAACTGCTCTCAAAAGGCATTTCCGCGCGGGCGCACGTGGAAATTACCATCGCACACGATCCGGACAAATCAACTTCACATCTCAATCCAATTTACGAATCAGCTACCTGGGCCACTGGTTTCGATGTAATTATTCACGATGAGTGTTCGTCCGACGTCAAAGACTTGGCGGTGGTCGATCGCATTCTTGAGCCGCATCGCAAAGGATTGCCAGCCGTAATTCTGCATTGCGGTATGCACTCGTATCGCAGTGAGGGCTATCCCAAAGCGATCACACCTTGGTTCGAATTCACCGGCCTGCAATCGACCGGTCATGGCCCGCAAGAACCCATCGCAATTCAGTTGTTGCCCCAATCGAGCCCCATTGCTGAAGGCCTTCCTAATTGGACTACGATCAACGAGGAGCTTTACAACAACAGCGAAGGGAAATTGGTCAGCACCGCCAAGCCCATCGCCATGGGCAAGCAGAAAGTCAAAAACAACCAAGGCGTAGAATCAACGACCGAATGCGTTGTGGTTTGGACCAATCAATATCGCGATGCCACCAAAGTCTTTGCAACCACACTCGGCCATAACAACGACACCGTCGCTGATGATCGCTACCTCGATCTTGTCACACGCGGATTGCTATGGTCTTGTGGCAAGCTCAATAGCGACTACTTGAAAAAGTAATGGTCGCGTACTTGAGGCAGCAATCGAATCGAGTAGCCCCGAGTGCTAGCCCGGATTAATCATAGTCCTGATCAATATTCCACGTAAACGAATATCACGCGACGAGTTACGTCGAAATTTGCAAAAAACAGATTGTCGTAGCTACTTTCGCCAGAACGTGGCTGTAACTGAAAGCGGTTCACCACGTTCTGGCGAACGTAGCTACGCGCCATGAATAATCCGGGCTAGGGACTACTCTTAAATACATGCATGCTTAAAGATCGCTTCATATGTCCGTACATTTAACCTAACCCATCCCAAGAAGTGTATCATGTGGCGAATTGCGCTTTGGTGCTTTTGCCTGCCTATTGCCAATCCGGTGAGCGCGCAGGAGTCCACTTCAGATATAGTGGTCTACGGAGGTACGAGCGGTGGTTTGGCGGCGGCGATTCAAGCTAGTCGCTGCGGTAAATCCGTCCGGTTGATCGAGCCGACGCAATTTGTGGGTGGTTTGACCACGGGCGGGCTTGGAGCGACCGACATCGGCAATAAACGTTGCATCGGCGGCATCTCGCGAGAATTCTACGAACGCATCTTCGATTACTACTGCGATCCCAGTCACTGGAAACATGAGTCGCGCGACGAGTATTTTAGGGACCGCACACGCAGCGGTGAGAGCGAGAAGGCCATGTGGACTTTCGAGCCGAGCGTGGCCCTGCGCGTTTACACGCAGATGCTAGCCGATGCCAACATCGAAGTCGTGTTCGGCGAACGACTTGATCTGCAACACGGTGTCGTCAAAGAGGGGAAGAAAATCAAGAAGATTGTGATGGAAAGCGGCCTAGTGTTCCTCGGCAAGGTCTTCATTGATGCGACGTACGAGGGTGACTTGATGGCCAAAGCGGGTGTGAGTTACCATGTTGGCCGCGAAGCCAACAGCACGTATGGAGAGACTATTAACGGCTTGCAGACGGCGGGCGCTACCCATCATCAGTTCATAAAGCGAGTGGATCCCTATCGCCAACGCGGTGACTCGCAAAGTGGTCTGCTTCCGGGCGTCTGGCCCGCTCCCTCTGGCAACGATGGTGACGGTGACCATCGCATTCAAGCCTACAATTTTCGCATGTGTACGACCGATTCTCCGGATAACCGACGCCCCTGGACCAAGCCCGAAGGCTACGACGAACTGCGATTCGAATTACTGCTCCGCAACTTCGAAGCCGGCGATATGCGTCCACCGTGGAATCCTAATTGGATGCCTAATCGCAAGACCGACACAAACAACAACTTTGCGATTAGTACTGACAACATCGGGATGAATTACGACTACCCCGAGGCTGATTATGTAACCCGCGAGCAGATTTGGAAGGAACATGAGGCGTATCAAAAGGGACTGATGTGGACGCTTGCTAACGACCCACGAGTGCCTGAACCGATTCGCAAAGAGTTTAACAACATCGCATTGGCCAAGGATGAATTTATGGATAACGACAACTGGCCACGGCAACTGTACGTTCGCGAGGCTCGGCGAATGATTTCTGATTATGTGATGAGCGAAAAAAACTGCAAACGGCAAGAAATTGTGTCGGACAGCGTCGGCATGGGTGCCTATAACATGGACAGCCACAACACGCAGCGTTACGTGAACGCAGAGGGATTCGCTCGAAACGAAGGCGATATCCAAATCGGCACGCGCCCGTATCCGATCAGCTATCGCAGTATCCGTCCACGTGAAATCGAATGCACGAATTTGCTCGTTCCGGTTTGCATGGCTGCCAGTCACATCGCTTACGGCAGCATTCGTATGGAACCTGTCTTCATGGTTTTAGGGCAGAGCGCTGCCACCGCTGCGTCAATGGCTATCGATGCGAACACTTCGGTGCAACAAGTTGATTACACGCAGTTATCCGCGCGATTACTTGCCGACAAACAGGTGCTAGACTTCGAATCACCGCGCGCTGCGGCTCCAACGCGGCTTACCGTTGAGCAACTGGGAGGGATCATCGTCGACGATTCGGAAGCTCAACTGACCGGCTTCGAAGCGTTTAGTCAATCCGTTTCGCCCTTCGTCG
>JANLQO010000586.1:0-10449 GCA_031367855.1 Planctomycetia bacterium
CTTCTTTTCAAAAACTTTTAAGAATTTGTGCGCTCTGACTTATCGGTTTTCGCATTGAATCTTGAAGAGGCAACATAGTGTGCCCTGAATTCAACTCCAGTGCTATCCAACCTTCAGAGAGCGAGAAAAAGCGATGCGTCCCAAAAATAACACATTGCGTGTTAGAGTCCTTTGGTTTCTTATTTCGACCGTACTACTGAGCAGTGCCCAGGTAGCAAGCGCGGGTATCATTAACGGCTATAACATGGTTTATGTAAGTGGCCTGCCAGTGACGATCAGTGATAAATACCACCCTAATCTGACGGCCGAAAATACGGTGAGTGGTTCTTCGCTATATGGGAGCTATTCCATTAGCCATGGTACCGCGAGGGCCGGTCTTATTCCGACTTCCATGCTAGGTGTCAGCACATCGATTTACGCAGAATCGCATTTCGGCTACGGCTTTCCCGCAGGAATGATTTCCGCTGCCGGATATCGAGATTTTGTTGCACCTTTAACCGTCAGTGTACCTGACGTACTGAGATTCAAATTCCAAATTGATGGTGCAATTGGATTGAGCTGGACACCGGACCAAGGGTATAGTTCCTCTCTACTTCCCAGCGCAGCGATCTACGTTGATAAATATGCTAATTCCCAATTTGAATTTGAAGGTTATTCAACGCCCGGGGGTACACCCTTTTTCTCGTTGGCAGGCTATCAGTCCACCACATTCAGTATTGACGTTCCCTTTGATACACGCACCGGAGGCTATCGAGTTGCAACCATCGTCTCAGCCAGGGCGGACCCTGTTTCAGGCCAGGGGATCTCTGTGGCCAATGCGGACTTTAGTCATACGATACAACTCACTGGACTTGAGTTAACCGATGGAACTTCGCTTGACCCGGCGAATTTCCGATTCGAATCTGGGCTAAATTTGGTGGCGGTGCCCGAGCCGTGCTCAATGATCATTTATTCGCTAGGGGCGATACCAATTTGTTTGGTTCGAGGCTTGCGGAGACGCGGCTGCCATTGATTTCTTATTCCGTCACAAACCCCTGGGGACACAGCTCAAATTCGGGTAGGTGGTTGGTTTCCGGATTGGGGGACTGTCAAATGCTAAAGCGTGCTAAGCACATCCGCATGTATTTTCCCGATAATCAGTTGTTCCTGCGTTCGTTTCTTTCTCCCCCTCGCTCCGCTTCGGCTCGTTGTACCACACATCTGGCTTGTTTTGACAGCATTTACTCGTGCTTATTTTGCGATGGTGGGCTGGACTTTGGGTTGTCAACTGCGAATCATTTGCCGCAGGTTGTTTCGAAGCAGGAGTCTATTCAATTCATGGAAGTTGAGTTGATGAGTGCATTCAAGCTATCAGATGAGCTTCGCGGCTGCGATTTTGGTGATGCAAGGCTTAATAAACGAGCGCGCAAGGTTATCGACGCACTAGGCCAAAAGCCAAACATTAGCATACCGGCTGCGTTAACGGGACGTGCCGATATAGAAGCTTGCTATCGGCTTATGGACAAAGAAAATGTCACGCCGGGTAAGGTCTTCAAACCGCATGTGGAAGCAACTTACAAACGAGTTGAACACCCAAGCATGTTCAGAGACAACATGCGTTTGCGTGGGTGATAGTGAGGCTGACATATATGAGCTCTTTCTTAGCGAACTCAACGAAGACAAAATCAAGGATAGCGACATGGAAAGCTTGATTGGCCTAGTGGCTCATGACCTATGGAGATAAATAGCAACCGATGCGGCCTGCTATGGTCGTAACCACCACGCAGCCGATGTAGCGAGCATCGGCCGCGTGGCGGACGCATACCTCCGATGGCAATAGGAATTAAGCCAAACGCCTAGCATCGAAAAAAACTAATTTCACCAGTAACGACAGCTGGCCTTTTTTAAAACGCAGGCTGCTAGCCTGTGTTTCGCATGTCGATACACAGGCTGGCAGCTGTACTACGGGGTAAGGCTTGTTACCATGCGATGCCTTTGTTTGTAGCGTCGACTGTATAATTCAGTTACAATTTTGCGAGCGGACAAGGCAGATCAATGACGAAATTGCTCTATGAACCCCAGCTCACCCAAACACAACGCAGATCCCGACGTCGCATCTGGGGACGGCTGTTTTCCATTTGAGGCCATTCAAGAACTCTGCACCACGTTTGTGCAGCAGTCCGATCTCCCCGACCGCCCGCCACTCCACTCTTATATTCACAAAGTGGCTGCTGCCGCACAGCCAACGCTTCTTCGCAATCTACTTCATATCGAAGTTGCTCGAAGACGAGCCAAAGGCGAGCAGCCTGCTGCCGATGAATATTTGAAAGAGTTGCCTTTGCATGCAACCCTCATCAAACAAGTATTTCTAGAGAGCACGTCCTTTTCCCAGATCGAGATCGAATCACACTCGGACGAGTTAGCGCTAACGGGTTCGTTTCAAATGCCCAGCGCACGCCATTTGGGGAGCTTTCGCCTGCTCCGCGAATTGGGGCGTGGAGGAATGGGGGCCGTATTTGAGGCAGAGCATTTGGTTCGCGGGCATCGTGTGGCCCTGAAAACGCTGCCGACGTTGGACGGGAGCCGACTGCATCGATTCAAACGCGAATTTCGATCCTTGACGCATGTCAACCATCCCAATCTTATCGGTCTGCATTCGCTCGAATCAGATGGCTCCCACTGGTTCCTAACCATGGATCTCATCGAAGGCACCGATTTCCTATCGTATGTTCGGCCAAAGGGGATTCTGGATGAAGATCGATTGAGAAGTACTTTACCGCAACTGGTCGCCGGTGTGTTGGCATTGCATGGGCAACACATTATCCACCGAGATCTTAAGCCATCGAATGTGATGGTTAACCGCGAAGGCCGCGTCATCGTCCTCGATTTTGGACTGGTTCTCGAGGACATGAATGCAAGTCACGTGGCGTCTGCCGAAGGGGTCGCAGGAACGCCGCGCTACATGTCCCCGGAGCAAATAAGGCAAGGGAATTTAACCGGAGCGTCTGACTGGTATGCGGTGGGAGTCATGCTCTACGAAGCGCTGAGCGGAAGCACGCCTCATCAAGGAAAGAGCGCCTTAGAACTCTTTCGCAATAAAATGGATCTTGAGCCTGCACCTTTGCCAGAAGAATGCAATGCCCCGCCCGATTTAGCAGATCTTGCCATGCGGTTGTTGCATCGCGATCCTACCAGCCGTCCTGACGCATTTCAAATTGCCACGTTTGTCACGGGTTCTTCCTCTCCCTCGGTTGAGTCACCAAAATCGGAAGGCACGACTAAATTGGTCGGTCGGCAAACGCAACTCGAACAGTTGCAAGCTGCATTGCAACATACTTATTCGGAACAAGAGAGTTGTATCGTTTTTATTGACGGTCTTTCGGGCGAAGGTAAGACCACGCTAGCCGAGCATTTTCTCGAAAAGTGCCGCCGCAATGATCGCGATCTCACGATTCTTGCTGGACGTTGTTATGATCGCGAGTCCGTACCGTTCAAAGCCATCGACAATTTGATCGACTCTCTTACGTCTCACTTGAGAGGCCTCAGTGACAAGGATGCTGCGATTTTGATGCCAGATGATATTGGTTTTCTGTCCCATCTTTTTCCAGTGTTGCAGCGAGTGGCGGCAGTGGTGCAACTAACACCAAAGAAGATCGGTCAACTCGACGCGCAACAGGTCAGGACGCGAGCCTTTAGTGCTCTCCGCGCACTCCTCCTGCGGATCACGCGAGAATCGCCTGTGATCATGTTTTGTGATGATTTGCAATGGGGCGACGTCGATAGCGCCGAGTCTCTCTTTGAGGTACTTCGCTCCCCCGAATCCCCAACCGAACTATTTATCGTCACCTATCGCAGAGACGAAGCAAGCTCGAGTCCATTTCTGGATCGTTGGAAGAGTCTCGTTCAAGCCAGTCCGAATCAGATCGCGGCTCGCGATGTGTCCGTGGGTCCTCTGGACGCGGATGGATGTACGCAACTGCTGACTGCGCTGGTAGGGCAAGACACAGTTGCCGTTCGCAATCGAGCGATTGCCTTCTGGAAGCAAACGGGCGGCAATCCCTTCTTGTTCACGGAGCTCGCCAGTTGCTATGATCCGACAGCCGACTCGTTTAACATCGTTCCGATCCACGAGGTAATCGATACCAAACTTTCTCGACTTCCAAAGCAGGCATCGGATCTGCTGGAAGCGATCTCTGTATCCGGTCAATCCCTTGCCGTAGGCGAGGCGACGCGAGCCGCATCGTGCGAAGCGGACGGACTAGCGATCTTGACGCACATGCGAAGCGAAAAGCTGATTCGGCTCATTGGGAGCGAAGACTCCTCAAAGGTCGACACCTACCATGATAAAATCCGAGAGAACGTATTGGGCCGACTCGAATCAAAGCAGCGAAAAAAATGGCATAGCTCGTTGGCCAATGTCATCGCCGCTGTTTCCTCAGTAGAGTTGACGGAAAAGCAGCTAACGGACATTGAAGCGTGCCATGACGTCGAATTGTCTGCCGGTTCGAGGCTTTATGATTTAGCTTACCACTTCGATGGCGCAGGAGAGGCACGCCGCGCATGCGTATTCGCAGTACTGGCTGCCGAGCAGGCTGCTTCACAGTTCTCTCATCAGGTCGCGACGGAACAATACGCGATCGCGAAACGGAACGTCGGGCAGTCGATGGATGCACTTCGTTTTCGAATCGCCCGTGGACAAGGACGATCGTTAAGTTTGATAGGACAATACAACGAAGCGTTGGTCGCGATGGAGGACGCGGACATGTCGACAAACGATCCATTCCAACAATCGCAAATCTTAGGCTTGCGAGCTGAGATCAAGCATAAACAGGGCGACATCGGGCAGGGCGTTGCTCTTTATTCGTCCGCCCTGCGAAAACTAGGATACTGGGTTCCCGAATCCTTGTTTGGGCTGCTGCTTGGACTGACTCGCGAATCGCTCATTCAGGTCCTGCATAGCGTTTTACCGAAACGATTCTATTCTCGCGATACGCCGCCGACTCCATCCGACGACTTGGCGATCGAACTTGCCAATCGAAACAGCATCGTGTCGTATTACTACAATGGTTTGCGAATGGTATGGACTCACATCAAGGGGGTGAATATCGCAGAGACGTACCGGGAGTCTCTAGGATTGGCATACGCATATGGGCTTCACCCAGCACCGATGTCGGTAGTTGGACTTGGTGCGCGGGGGCTGGAACGAAGTGATCAAGCACTTTTGATTGCTCGACGCAACGCTGACTTGATGACCGAGGGACACACACACGCGATGCGAAGTATGGCATTCTTTACGCTCACGAAGTTTGAACAAGCGATCTCCGAAGGGGAACTAGCCGTCGACATTCTGAATCGAACGGGAGATCCGTACCTGGTCTTTCTCGGGGAAAGCCATATGGTGTTGGCCGGTCATCGGAGACTCAAGGTAGAGCTCACAATGGAGACTGGGACGAATTGTTTTGAGCGTTCGATACGGCTTGGAGAGGACGCGTCTGCTGGCTTGACCCTCATGACGGTTGGTTTGGCTAGCGGCGGCAACATTCCGTTCCCTGAACTGAGTTCTTGCCTCGATTTGGGGGATGGAGACCAATTCTCTCGTGCGATGCTGGGTTTGAGCGAGGGTATGTGGCACTTGCATCACCGACGGTGGGAGAAAGCAATCTCTGTATTTTCAAACGCATGCCAGATTGCCCGCGACAATTACATCCTCTGTTCCTACTCGGCGAGTTTGGTTTCTTGGCTGGTGACAGCCCTACGATCTCACGCATTGTCATTGGCGGAAGGGCCTGAACGGCATCGGCAAATGCGTCGAGCTTGGAAGATCAGTCGGACTGCCGCAATGCTATGCATTCTCTTTCCGCATGAACGAGCACACGTGATTCGCGAACGAGCCATCCTGCATTGGTGTGCAGGGCGAAAAACGAAGGCAATTAAGCGACTCAAAAAAAGTGTTGCAATCGCCTCATCACAACAAGATGACTTCCAACGCAATCTGTCGGCACTTGAGCTTGCTAAATACGAATGCGAACTCAAGGTAGCCGGAGCATCGGAGAGAATGCAGGCTGAAGAAGTATTGCGGCAGAGCGTCTGTCAGCGGATCGAAGCTTTCCGTCGCAAACGCTGGCCGAATTTACGGTAGCAATGAGAATATGGCGATCGTCATTCGATTGGAGATCACTTGGAACGCGGCTCATTTGGCTATCTCGGAAACGACCAAGGGAATTTGCGATTTTGGGACTTATCGGACCTGCAGTGTTTAACTCAAACTCGGAATCGCCTTGCGAGCAATTTGAATATGCAACAACGGTCATCTCGATCCTGTGCAGAGACGGACTTACTGGTTCCTGAACTCGCACCGGTCACCCCAACGTGTGCCCAACCGGTGCGAGTTCGTGCCTGGGGTGAAAAATCGCTTCGGCTGGTCCAACTCATGCTTCCCGAGCAATCTTGGATCTGCATTGGGTCGCTCTGAACGCCAACTGCAGAAAGGCCAGAATTCAACTTCTTCGCGCAGTCAAATAGATATCCTCGAAGGATCATTTTTCGCTCTTAAGCGGCAGTCGGTCGATGCAGAACTCTGTCAGTTGACAAGCCACAAATCGCATTCGGTGTTGGACGGGAACGCCCAAACAAAGCATGTTCGGCGCTCCGGCGTGCCAAACCGGTGCGAGTTGGCTGATGCGGAAAAGCAACAGCTCTTGGAAGTAATACCGATTAGAAAGCCATGAACCGAACAGGAATCATTCGTACAGCTGTCGCAGCGAGCAACATCCCAAGCCACCATTTTCTACATCCCGGCCCGGGCTGCATTCTACATGCGCTATGGATTGCCTCCAGAATTGTTCTCCGGTCGCGGATTGCGGCTGATTCGCTTCTGGTAGGCCACTGCCGCGATGCACGCGAACGCCGCCACCAAAGCTCCGCAACTTCCAACCAAGGCAATTGGCATGTTGGGCCAAGGAGGTAGCACCCCGGCCTCCACTGCAATTCGTGTAAAGAAAGCAGTGACACCAACGCCAAATACGCCCCCGATCCAATAGGGCGCCAAAATCGCTTTCATTTTCCCGCCGACGAACTAGTAATTCTCGGGCCATGCGCCGTAAACACATTCATAATTTACCCAATCTGGCTGGTTGAATCGGCGCGTGCTCCTTAGAGGTGAAGGTTTGGCTGGGAGGGGTTGCGCCCGGGGAGAGTGTCAATCTCGATGCGTTACTGCCTTCGACTCGCCAGAAGTTCAACTGCGTTCTGTGAGCGTCTCAGTGCAAAATACTGGATTATCCCGGTGGACAGAATTGCGAGCCCTAACGGTATCCATCTCGTATGGTCGATTGCCTTGTCGTTCGCGACGTCAGCTGCGACTGTTCGCCAAACGTGAAAGGCATATGCCAACAGGCTAAGAATGGTCGTGTATCCGACCAGCACGGTTCGAAAACGCAAAACTGACGCAGCTACAAGAACGACATATAAACTTACCAAAGAAGTGTCGGTAGATCCCGATGCCATAACGACGGTGAGCAACGCCACTTCCATGGTTACCCAACTAAACAACGGCCAGCTCGCGCCGCTAGTGCGTACCAGGAGTTTTTGGAAACAGTAAGAGCCAACAGCCCAGGCCACGACTGCTCCAGTAGCAATCCAGTGGAATTGCCCTCTCGTTCCGGTAACATCGAACCAGTAGCAAAAGAGGTGGTAAACGTAGAAGGCACTTAGGACTAGCCAGCTGACTGCCAATCCAGGTTGCTGACGTGACCAACGAAGTAACCGGCGAGTACCCGAAAGGGGCGTGGCCGATATCGGTTCACCTTCATTAAAACGCCTCAATTCTTCAGCGACTTCGCCAGCGTTTGCGTAACGGTTTTCGGGACGGGCATCGAGGCATTTCATGCAAATCGTCTCTAGGTCCCGAGCGATGCCCCGTACAACTAGTCGGGGAGAGACGACATCGTTGGATCGAATCCGCACGATCGCATTCGCCAAGTTTACATCAGCGAGGTCGATGGGCAATTGGCCGGTGAGTATTCTGTAGAGGATAGCGCCGAGCGAGTAGACGTCGCATCGCGCATCGGTAGAGACTCTTGACGATATGTCGAATTGTTCCGGGGCCACATAGCCTGGTGTACCCATCATGTCGCCCGTCTGGGTCAGTTGCGAATTCTCTTCCAAATGTTTTGCGAGACCAAAGTCTGCGAGTTTAGGCACTCGATCTTTGTCGAGTAAAATATTGGATGGTTTTAGGTCTCTGTGAATAATTCCGCGGTCGTGACAGTAAGCCACCGCTTCGCACACCTGGATGAATATTTCCATCGCTTTCTTGCGCGAGAATTCTGATGAAGCTAGGTATTCGGCAAAGTCGATGCCCTCTATGAATGGCATCGTAAAAAAGGGCTCACCACGATACGATCCTATTTCGTAAATAGGTACGATGTAAGGGTGAGACAATTTGGCGATAGCATCCATTTCGCTGTTAAAACGCTGGATATCTAATTTCGATGCAAGCTGAGCGAACCGAATCATCTTCAAAGCGACAACGCGAGTCGGCGAGAGCTGATGAGCCGCATACACGACTCCCATGCCCCCTCGGCCAATCTCCTTCAATCGCTCATAGCCCGCAATGCAACGTGTATCATCACTGTTATTTTGGGCAGGAACCGAGAACGTTTGTGTAGCAGACAACTCTGTGAACGCGTCATGACGCAACATATCCTGCAAAGGTTGAATGAGCCCGGGGTGTTCAACGCTGATCGAATGTAAGAAGGTAATGCGTCGTAGTTGTGGAAGCGCAATTGCCTGATCAAACAATTCCTGGAGTACTTTGAACTCATGCGAGTTGAGGTCTGCCTGTGGTTGCGCCATTGCTGTCGGTCTCCTAGAATTAGGTTGCCATTTGGCTCGACAGCCAAGCTTTGCAGAAGCGCCAGTCATTCTTTACGGTTGCAAGCGACACCGATAGTGTTTCAGCAATCTCTTCTAACGTGAGTCCACCGAAGATGCGACATTCGACGATTTTGGCGTGCCTCGCGTTAAGCGTCTCTAGTTTCTCCAACAAGTCGTTGACAACGATGAGGTTCACAGGATCATTGGTGGCGGTCACTTCGACGAGAGATAAACACACGCGTTGAAATTCTCGCCCTCGCTTGTCAGCCGATTTGGCACGCGCATAATCAACCAAAATTCGTCGCATCAGCTGCGAAGCAATAGCCAGAAAGTGAGCCGTATTCTTCCAGTCCCCTTGCGTCTGTCCTAGCAGTTTAAGATACGCCTCGTTTACCAGAGCAGTCGGCTGCAGGGTATGGTCGGCCCGCTCGCTTCTCAAATGACGTTGAGCTATCTCGCGTAATTGTTCGCTTTGTAACTCCACTAGTCGGTTCGTGGATGCCTGCTGCCCATGAAGCGATTCATCGAGTAACCGTACTGCTTCAGTCATGGGATTGCCGATGCATAAGAGAGGTCGGTCTAGGGTAACGCGTGATACTCCTGCGAAAGGCTACCACGTCCCAACGGAAAATGAAATCGACCCATCCAAGACCTGACAAGATAGTTTGTTCGGCATCGCTTGCCAGATGGCTAAACAACCTAGATCGACTGGAAATTCTAGGACACCTTCGCGAATTTAGAGTTTTGTTGGCTATTTATTAGCCTTTTTAGGTCAGTTCTACGCGTTACTAGTAGGCACCGATTTTCGCCTGTATGCGCAGAAACTACTGTACCGTCCCGCAAAGGAGAAGCTATGTCAGATTCCACAAGGCTTCAAGAGCCGCCAAAATCAGTCGCCGTTTCCGGGAAAGGCGATCGGTTAGTCACAAGCGGCTTTGTTTCCCTGCTGAGCGTTTCCTTCTTGGAGGCGGCCAACGACAACCTGTTGAAACAGATCTTGCTGTTGATGGTGGTGACTGGAGGTCTTTGGGCGAACCAACTTGGAGACGGAACGCAGGGTATCATCTCGCTGGTGCTCAGCGTGCCGTTTATCTTTCTTTCTGGATACGCCGGATTGATCGCTGATAAATACAGCAAACAGCGTGTAATTTTCTGGGTAAAAGTAGCCGAGGTTCCGATTGCTATTTGCGCGTTGATTGGTCTGCTGCTTGGCAACTTCTGGCTTTCTGTCGCCGCTTTGCTATTTCTGGGCATTCATAGCACCTTTTTGGGGCCCGCCAAATATGGTGTGATTCCAGACTTGGTTGACAACCATCGATTGAGCCAAGCCAATGGGTTCATCAACGCCTTGACTAACGTGGCCGTGATTCTTGGTTCGCTTGCTGCAGGCCCTCTAGCCGACCTTTACTACCCGACTGCTAAGCAAACGGTAGCCGCCACGGCAGCGCTCGACGTTGCAGACGGGGAGAATGCTACCGTGGTTGCCACAACTACCGCGACACCACAGGATGACTACATTCTTGTTCCGGATCCTTCACGACAGCCTCAGCGGCTACCTATTGGCATTACATTGGTGCTCGTCAGTGTCTTAGG
>JANLQO010000615.1:0-9180 GCA_031367855.1 Planctomycetia bacterium
GTTACTTCGACAACCTATTTGACTACGATTGGGAACTGGTGAAGGGCCAGGGCGGTGCATGGCAATGGACGCCCCAGGGTGCATCCGCACAGGGACCCCAGGGTGCATCCGCACAGGGACCCCAGCGTGCAACTGCGCAGGGGCTAGTGCCAGATGCACACGACAAATCGAAGAGTCACGCACCCATGATGTTTACGACCGATATGGCTCTGAAGTTGGACCCAATGTATGGCCCAATTTCAAAACGATTCCACGATAATCCTGACCAGTTCGCCAAAGCCTTCGCCATGGCATGGTACAAACTAACGCATCGCGACATGGGGCCTCTCGCCCGTTGTCTCGGACCGCTGGTCCCTGAGGCTCAACCTTGGCAAGACCCGCTACCGGCCGTCGATCATCAGTTGATTGGAGATCAGGATATTGCGGCTCTCAAGAAAAAGGTCCTTTCTTCCGGACTTTCCATCTCACAATTGGTTGCGACCGCGTGGGCATCAGCCTCAACGTTCCGGGGCTCCGACAAACGCGGTGGAGCCAACGGTGCGCGCATTCGCCTTGCTCCTCAGAAAGACTGGGAAGTCAACAATCCTGCGGGGCTGGCCAAGGTCCTAGAAACGCTTGAGAAGATCCAAAAGGACTTCAACAAATCGCAGGTCGGCGGTAAGAAGGTATCGCTCGCTGACCTTATCGTTTTGGGCGGATGCGTGGGCGTTGAAGCGGCTGCCAAGAAGGCCGGAACCAGTGTGCAGGTTTCGTTTATTCCAGGTCGCATGGACGCTACTCAGGATGAAACCGATGTGGATTCGATGGCTGTGCTAAGGCCCGCCGCAGATGGGTTCCGCAACTACTTCGGTAAGGAGCATGACCGACCTGCTGAAGAGCTGCTGATCGATCGAGCTCAGCTGCTGACGCTGACAGCACCTGAGATGACAGTCCTCGTTGGCGGCTTGCGGGTTCTGAACACCAACACTTCGTTCCCGCAACTTGGCCTCTTCACCACACGACCAGAGACTTTGACGAATGATTTCTTTGTTAACTTGCTGGACATGAGCACCCAGTGGCAGAAGTCCGCAGTATGCGAGCATTTTTTTGAAGGACTGGACCGTGAGACGGGTGATGTCAAATGGACTGGCAGTCGAGTCGATCTCGTGTTTGGTTCGAACTCGCAACTTCGAGCCATCGCCGAAGCTTATGCCTGTGCCGACGCGCAGCAGAAGTTTGTCAACGACTTCGCTGCGGCATGGACCAAGGTAATGAACCTTGATCGCTTCGACCTTGCTCCAGGTCTACGAAATGGATCTAATCCTGTGGCGCTCAATGATCGCTAGTCAATCGGGCTGTGACTGTCGGTCGCTCTATTTGCGGGGCGCGCCCCCGCGCCGTGAGGCTTCTTCGTTCGGAATGACCTTGTCAGTGGCACACGATTTCAACATTGCCACCTGCCGATTGCGGGACACGTCCCTGATGGCACGCCCTGAGCACTGCGAAGGACGTGCTAGAGTCGATTGTGATTTGTCACACATATAAACGGGGGGGTGCCCAGACGCTTAATCTGCACAAAGTCCCAGACAAAAATGGAATTGTAAAGACTTTGTTGGGTTGAATAAGAATTTGCCCTTTTGAATTCGGAGATTTCCGTTAAACTTTGGCCAGCCGATGAGGTTCGAGGTCTGTCTGAATAGTGATTGCTTGGCTGGTTTGCCCAATTTCTTCGGAAAATCTCTACACATTGGATGGCCGAGTTTGCACGACTCGGTCCGCGGTTGACCGGAGAAACGAAGTGTTTTTCCAACTTCCGACCGCGAATGGGCAAGCACACATGAGTGCTGAAGGGGTCGCTTCGAAGCGACTTGTTCGTCTTGCTTATTACGACTTGTACTGGCGGTTTAGCAATTTGCCGGCAGTAGGATCTTGTCGAACTATTTTTCCGGACCAACTTCGTTGGCTGGGAAGGTTCGTCGATCACCGTGAGTTGTAAAGTGAGAGCGGTCGTCAAAATTTCCGACTCGTGCGGATGCGACGGTAGGGCTTGCCTGATTGAACGGAGCTGAATTCATAGAAGCCAATTGAACTGTATGACGAACATGACCGTGGAAAAACCGATCGAAATTTCTGAAGACACCCAAGCGGAATTCCAATTCTTGGACCTCGCGTTGAGCCGCGATGTGCAGCAAGCCATAATGTTGTCGGGCTACACCACGCCAACGCCGATTCAAGCTGAGATTATTCCCTTGATGTTGGCTGGTCGCGATGTGATCGGGCAAGCTCAAACTGGGACCGGCAAAACGGCCGCGTTCGCATTGCCGATACTGTCGCGTCTGGGACCGTGTAGTGATCAACCACAAGTTTTGGTACTCGCTCCCACGCGTGAACTGGCAACGCAAGTCGCCAAGTCATTCGATACTTACGCCGTTTGCATGCCTGATTTTCGCGTTGCAGCGATTTTCGGCGGACAGGATTATGACATTCAGTTCAAAGCGCTGCGTCGTGGCGTGCATGTCGTCGTCGGAACGCCAGGTCGAGTGATCGACCACATCAAACGCGGTACGCTGAAGCTCGATGCGCTGAAGTGCTTGGTGCTCGACGAAGCCGACGAGATGCTCAACATGGGCTTCCAAGAAGATGTCGAATTCATTTTGGACAAGTGTCCACAAGAAAAGCAAGTCGCATTGTTCTCGGCTACGATGCCTGACCCTATTCGCCGTATCGCTGAAAAGCACTTGCAAGATCCAGCTCATATCACTATTCGTCGCGACACCACTACCGCGGAAGCCATTCAGCAGCGTTGTGTGTTCGTGCCGGAGCGCGAGAAGATGGAATTGCTGGCGCGCATGCTCGAAGCCGAAACAACCGATGGTGTGATAGTTTTCACCAAGACGAAAGACTCGACGATCACAGTCGCCGAGCACCTAAGCCAACTTGGTTTCGCCGCAGCCGCGCTTAACGGAGACCTGCCGCAAAAGCAAAGGCAACGCACCGTCGATCAACTGAAATCAGGTCAACTGAATATCATCGTGGCCACCGACGTCGCGGCACGCGGACTAGACGTGCAACGTATCAGCCATGTGTTTAACTACGACCTCCCCCACGACAGCGAATCGTATATCCATCGAATCGGACGTACGGGCCGCGCGGGCCGTACCGGCGTCGCGATCATTTTCCTAACGCCACCGCAACGCGGCAAGCTCCGCTTGATCGAACGCGCTGCTAAGCAAACGATTGAACTCATCAATCGCCCTTCCGTCAAAGACATCAATGCAAGCCGCATGGAGCGCTTCAAGGAACAGATCAAGTCCACTATTGAATCTCAGGATCTGAGCTTTTTCCAAAAAATGGTGAACGAAGTTGCCACCGAATCTGGCAAACCACTGGATATGATCGCTGCGGCTATCGCGCAGATTAGTCAAGGCAATCGTCCGTTCTTGCTTAAGGAAGAACCCAAACGCGAACCTGATCGCTGGGATCGTGATGACCGTCGTGAGCGCCGCGATTCGAGCGAGCGTCGCGGAGTTGGTCGTCAACGTTTTGAAGAAGAACGTTCGAGTAGCCGTCCCGGCGATCGCGAACGTCGAGTTGGCGGACCACCTCGACCAGGCATGTTGCGTTATCGTATCGAAGTCGGCCACGCAGACGGCGTGCGTCCAGGTAACATCGTCGGCGCCATCGCTAACGAGGGCGGTATTAGCGGTTCTGAAATCGGGCCCATAGAGATCCGCGATTCCTACAGCACCATCGACTTACCCGACACCATGAATGCGTCAGCCATTCAAACGCTGCGTCGCACTTGGGTCTCGGGTAAGCAATTGCGGCTGCGTCCACTCGGCAGCGAAGATCGTCCCATGACGGTACGCGCCGGCGCAGTGCGCAAGCCCAAGCAAGCCATAAAGAATCGATAACATTAACTTGCTTTCGAAATAGGATCTCGCCTTGACGCTGCTGGTTTTGCGAAAACTCGGTCTAGGAGTGCCGAGTCTGCGAATCGAGCTGCGGAAAGGCTGAGTCCTACGCGTTTTCGTACATTGAATAAGCTTAGACCTTTCCTCTTTCGAGTCCATTGATGACGAACTTTGCAGTGCGTAGCGTTGCGATCGGCGGTGATCATGCCGGTTATTCGATGAAGTGCATGTTGGTCGATTACCTACGCGCGCAAGGCTTGCAGGTGACCGACTGTGGCACGTGCGATGAGAACCCAGCCGACTTTCCCGATTTTGCTGAGAAAGTAGCCCTTGAGTTTCTATCCGGCAAAGCCGAGCGCGGGATCTTGGTTTGTGGCAGTGGCGTCGGCGTAAGCGTTGCGGCGAATAAAATCCCAGGTATTTTTGCCAGCCTTTGCCACGACAACTACTCTGCTCATCAAGGGGTCGAGCACGATGACATGAATGTTTTGTGCATCGGTGCTCGAGTGATCGGACCCGAGATTGCGATTGAGGTGGTTCGTTCGTTCCTTGGAGCGAAATACACGCCCCAGCCCCGACACGCCAAACGCGTGAATAAAATTCTCGACCTCGAAAGACGTGCGGCTGCCGGTGAGTTCAATCGTTACAAGTGATCTGATGACGCTTGGAGGCAATGCCTCCCAGCAAGTGCGTTCACGGGCAGAGCCTGGGAACGAATAATCCTAACTTGAGAGTTTTATAGAATGCCTTTCGTTCAAGATAATACCACGGCGATCACAGCGAATGCTCAACCCGCGTCAGTCGCGTCCGACACCGCCACGACTTCGTCAGGTGAATCAGCCGCTACTCCATCAGCATCTCCCGTCATTGTACCTGCGGCTGAAATGGCTTCTGAAGCCAAGGCTGAAATCAAAACTGAGGCCAAACCTGATGGACTGGCGATAACGAAAACAGAAGCTGTGCCCACTCGGTTGGAGCCAGGGTCCTCAAGCGACGGCTTTTACCTTTGGATGTGGCTGCCGCTGGCAGTCATGATGGGAATTTGGCTATACTTGCGCGGCCGAAATCAAGCCGCCGAACGCGCTCGAGCCGATGCACTCCTTGCAGCTGCACCGAAGAAATCAAAGAAATCCGCCCGCTCTCAAACCGCCGAGTATCGGGCTGACGACGAAACAAATTCGCTCGCCACAGCCGCAGGTGAACGAAGTGGCAAAGGGAATTCGAAAAAGAATAAAAAAGATAAACAACAACAGAAAAAGAAACAGCAAGCCAACTCCGCGGTAGCGACTGCCAAAGCCAATCGTATCGCCCCGTCCGCCACTGAATCTGTCAAGCCGATCAGCGCCAAAGCACCTGAAGTATCCGTCGCATCGACTACTGTTACTGCCCCAGAACGAAAAGCTGTTGCACCCATTCCGCAAGCTGCCAAAGCGATCTTCGAGCCGCTTCGTAAAATTACTTCGCCGGCGCCGGTTGATAATACCGAGTCCGAGTTCGAATCCGACGAGAGTCTCGAGCGGGAATTCACTTCCAGTCGTAAACGCCGCCCTAGTCCTCCGCCGCCTGTCGTCATAACGCCAGCCAAGGTCTCGAGCGGTCGCTTTGAAAAACTCAATCTACCACCCGCCAATGCGGGACTGGGCGCATCGGCTGCAAACCGTTGGCCAACTGAGGCTGCGCATCCGATAACTGCCCGCGCTCCGCAAAGCGTTGCGCCACGAGCAGATTCCAGCCCTGCTCAGCCTGTGAGAACAGTTGCCCCAGCTCCGACGACCGCGCGTGGCCTTGGAGCGTTTGTAAAAGTTGCCAAGCCAACTGTAGCGACGGAGTCGCCTGCGATGGATACTGCTGAAACTCAAGCCGAATCCAGCAACCCTTAGGAATTCGCGACATTCGTTCATTGGAGGAACAACCGTGAACCGACACGTCATGAGTGCGGCTTACATCACCGGTGGCGTCGCTATCGCGGCCGTTGGGCTCGCCTGTTTTTTGCTCCCCAATCACTTCGTCGACGGAGGTGTCACGGGCATTTCAATGCTTGTCTCACAATTGCTAGGCGTGCCTCTATCGCTGTTCTTGGTGCTCGTCAACACTCCGTTTCTGATGTTTGGTTACCGACATGTTGGCGGCGAATTCGCTGTCAAGAGCTTCATCGCTATCGTCGGCTTGGCATTGGCTCTGGCGGTAGTTCCGTTTCCAGTTGCGACGGCTGACAAATTGCTCGCAGCGGTGTTTGGCGGCTTCTTCGTCGGTGCCGGCGTCGGCCTCGCCATGCGCGGCGGCGGCGTACTCGACGGTACTGAAATCTTGGCCGTGGTGCTCAGTAAACGCACTTTCGCGACCGTCGGCGAGATCATCATGGCACTCAACGTCCTGATCTTTTCGATCGCTGCGATTTTTCTGGGCGTCGAACCTGCGCTGTATTCAATGCTTACCTACTTTACTGCGACGAAGACCATTGACTACTTACTTCACGGCTTTGAAGCTTACAACGGAGTAATGATCGTTTCGCCTCAACATGAGGCGATTCGCCAAACTATTCTCGCTCAGATGGGCCGCGGCGTAACGGCTTTCAAAGCCCAGGGCGGTTACACTGAAATCGATCAGGTCGTGTTATATTGCGTGGTAACGCGGTTGGAATTAACCAAGTTGGAGAGCATTGTGCGAACCAGAGACGCAACCGCGTTTTTGGTAATCTCGCCCATTCTTGATGTGGACGGCGGAGTCGTCAAACGCCGCTCGTTTCATTAATTCAGAAAAAGCTCCGCGAATACGAAATTACGCAGAGCTTTCGTTGGTTATTGTTTTTTTGCAATCGAAAGAAATCGACTATTTGAACTTCGAATGGCAAGCCATGCAGTCGGTCGTCTTCTTCAGTTCATCTGTGGCACCTTCACGGCCAAGGACAACTTTTGCAGCGCTGGCGACAACAGCACCGGCAGCAATTTTCCATTCTGCTTTATCACCCTTCTTCGGTTCCCCTTCAAGCATGTCGAGGTACAGGTCGAGCAGTTGTTTCTTTTCTTCATCCGAAGCGGTTCCGCCTTGGACTTTTTTCATCAAACCGTCTTTGTGCGCAATTTTCATCACTTCTTTGATGGTCTTAGGTGTCGCGGGGGCCAACAAATTGTTGGTCACAGCCATGGCACCGCTACCGCAAATCACAGCCGCTACTAACGTACAAACGAGCAAACGAATTCGCATTGCAGAAACTCCTAGATACAAAGTTGATAAACAAGGCTTGCATTTCGACTAAGAGTTTATCGGGATTTGAGGGCGGGGTGCAAGCGATCGTCAAGAAATCTACAAAATAATTGTCGCCGGCAATTCGCGAGAAACGTAAGCATTTAGGACATTTTTGCAAAATCACTTTGTAAAAATTACAATCAGTTCCCTGAATTTGCAAAACTCATTTGGCATTCCTAGCCCCTACAAGCGGCTCAAATTATCTAACTTTCGGCCGTTTAGGCCTCGTTTTAAGGTCTTGCACCCCTTTTCGTCTGGAGTACTACTTTGGCATGCCAAATGCTCTATTCAAGGTAGCGAGCAGCCGAGGCCCATAGCGGTGCTAGGTTGTTTTGCTCGCAAGGGCTGCTGAGTTACCAAAACTCGACCGCAGCAAACCATTCGCAAGATCAACATCCTTGAAAACTGCAAGTTTGCGTGGAGCCATCCTCTTCAAGTAACTTAGCAGGAATCTGAATGCGATAACGACAGGGAAGCACCGTGACCTTAGAGGCGCGTCACCGCTGTAGGTGACAAATACATGGCTGCATCAGCCCCAGGCCCGCATTTCACGGTAGAAGAGGGCCCGCTTGGAAGAGCCACCAAGCGGGCCCTTTTTCGTTGCCTTAGTCTTCCGGAAGTGGACGGCCTTTGGTTTCGGGCAAAAATGGTAACACCAGCAATCCGACGAGGTAGATACACGCTAACCAACATGCGGCGGATCGGAATGCGTCAAGTTTAGCAGCGGCTTTCATAACATCATCGGCTGTTTCAGGCAACGCGCGGACCGCAGCCACGGCAAGATTGCTTTGCAGAACGCCGAGTGTGAACGGTCCGCTGGCCGCCACAAATCGACCAACGTTGTAACAAAAACTCGTGCCAGTGCTTCGCAGTCGCGTTGGAAACAGCTCCGGCAAATAAATTGCGAATCCTGCAAACAAGGACAGCTGAGCGAACCCCATTACGCCACTCATCCAAATGTCGCTTTTGGATTGAAAGCATTTAAAGAAGAACACGGTCGCGGCAAAAGCAGCAACAAAACCGATCGCGAAAGCCTTTTTGCGTCCGATGCCTTGAGCCAGTCGGGAGAAAGCCAGCATCCCGCAAAATGCACCAATGTTCTGCACGATCAAATTATAAGCGGACCACTGCGCTTTAGCTTTGCCAAGTTCGGCGCCACTTAGGCCCTCCGCGCGCAGCGAAGCATCCATCGCGGAACTTACCAACTCCGGGCTGAAGAAGCCTACGCCCCACAAACCCACCACACCCGCAACGCACAGTAACATTCCAAGCAAGGCTGGCGTGCGCCAACGCGGATCGGCGAACATACTCGTATACGAACCCATGGCGAGGCCACCAACTTGCTTGCTGGCCTTCTTCGCCGCAACCCATTTTTCCGGCTCCTTCAACTTGAGCATGATGAAGATGCAAAGAAAGGCGGGCGCGGCTCCAATCAAGAACATGTATTTCCACGATTGCTCCGGTGGCAAACCTGCCAATGACAAACTGCATAAACCGGCAGTTACATTGCCTACAGCCGAAAGCGATTGCAACCAACCCAGGGCCTTTGAGCGTACGCGCTCAGGCAGGCCATCGGCGATTAAGGCGACGGCCAGTCCAAACACCCCTCCGACCCCAAGTCCCGTCAAGAATCGGAAGAAGAAGAAATCGTTTACGTCGCGAGACAAGGCGCTCAAGCCGGTGCTTACTGAGTAGATCAAAACCGTTATCGCCAGTGTCTTTGCGCGGCCGATGCGATCTCCAACGGATCCAAAAATCAGGCCACCAACCGCCCAACCGGCCACAAAGATGGATGTCGCATAAGATCCATAGGCTTTGATTACCGTCGGATCAGTCGCTTTGCCCATCAAGTCTGTGATCGCATTTTGCCGCGCCAAAATAAACAATTGCTGGTCAAGGCAATCGAACAACCAAGCCAGGGAGGCCATCGCAAAAATGAACCAGTGATAGGAGTTCAGGTATTTCCACCAGGCGAGGTTGTCATCAGGTTTCAACATCAGATGTTGCCTAAAAATCGGAAGGGAGAGGGCTAGTCGAATTC
>JANLQO010000619.1:0-3202 GCA_031367855.1 Planctomycetia bacterium
GATGTCGCTGTCGCCCTTGCATATGCGCATGAGCAATGCGTCGTTCATCGCGACATCAAACCCGAAAACTTGCTGCTCGACCGAACTCGCAAAGTGACCGTCATAGACTTTGGTCTTGCACGCTTTTACGAAGACGAAACCATCACGTATACAGGACAACTTGTTGGCACACCACTCTACATGAGTCCGGAGCAGATATTGGGAGGTAAGAATATTACGGCCCAATCCGATGTCTATTCTCTGGGGATGGTTTTATATGAACTGCTCACACTGGAGCCTCCTATTGAAGCTCCTAACCGCGAGAGCCTTTTTCGCCAAATTGTCACTCGTCCGCTTCCACCAGTCTCCTGGAAGAATCCCGTCGTGTCTGAATCGCTTACTGCCATTGTCCACCAGGCCTTAGCAAAGGATACGGAGGATCGCTATCGAACGATGGCGGCTTTGGTTGACGACTTGCAAAAATACTTGCTGGGTAAACCTGTTGCTGCGCCGCCTTACAGATATCGCTTTGATGAAGGAGAGATTCGAGCGAAGCGACCCAGTGCGATACTCTATCTAGCCTTTTATTGTTTTTTCTCAGCGATAATGATCGGCGTGCCGACAACAATAACCGAACTGATCCTCTATGATCGACGACTCCTGTCCTTCATCGGCATCAGTTTGCTCACCGTTTTAGTATTCGGTTACGGCCATTCGTTGCTCGCTGGGCGGGCTTGGACGAAAATTACTGGGCAGGTGCTGGGAGTAGTTTTGGCATGCGTCGCGATCGTATGTATTGCGTGCTACCTTTCTGGCCAATCAAATTTAGTGTTTGGAGTGCATCGAGAGTATTTCCTTTTGGATGCGATAATGAGCGGCCTGTCAGCGCCAGCTTTTTTGGGGGTACTCTTCCATCCTCGCGTGCGAGCATGGTTTAGATTTGCCTCGGAGGCACGCCGACAGTTTCATCAACTTAAAGGTAAAACGAGCCCTTGATTTACCTGTCGCCTTAGTTGAGAAATGACTTGCGACGTTCTTGGATCGCTGCGGCAGTGTAGAGCCTTTCGGCGAGCCAGTAGATTCCGCGGCGCAGTTGTTCTACGGTCATTTGTTTGGGCTGAAAATTTACATCGAAGAGTGTACACAGATCCCACCGCCCTGGCTGAAGTATCCGCCCCTCGCTGAGCAGCCGCGCGTACAGCGGCGTTCCGGGGAAAGGTGTCAGCACGGTGATTTGGACATCCCACAGCTCTGCTTCCCGCGCGAAGTCATAGACTTCTTCAAAGATGCTTGGTGTTTGACTATCAAGCCCTAAAATAAAGCAGCCATTCACGGTGATGCCATGGGATTGTATGCGGCGAATCGCCTGTTTTATGTCGCCAGCATAGCGCGACTTGAAGTTCGCTCGCAATTCAATACCGTCTAGCGAACTCTGTTCTGGACTCTCCAATCCGATCAACACCTGCTTGCAGCGAGCTTCGCGCATGAGCGCCAGCAACTCCGAGTTATCCGCTACCGAAATATCGGTTTCTGTAAACCATTTAATTCTTAATGGAATCAACTCACGACAGAGTTCCTTGCCCCATTGATGGTCGACGAACGTGTTATCATCCGCAAACTCCACAAATGGACGGCGTTGAATCTGTTGAATTGCATGAAGATCACGAATTACGTCGGCGACGGGTCGTTTACGGTAGGGATGGTTGAACATCACATTCGAAGCACAGAAGTCGCACCGCCACGGACAGCCGCGAGTAGTCTGAACTGGGAATCGCGTATAGGGTCGATCTTGGAGCAAGTCATAGCGTGGAATTGGCAGTGAGCGAATATCTGTGGGCGGCAATGAGCGCGCATCCCAAAGTCGCTGGGTACTGCCGGCTTCGACCGCAGCGACAGCCTCTGGCCAAGTTTGCTCTCCTTCGCCCAGGAACACGAGATCCGCATGCGCTAGTGCTTCGTCGGGTTGGACCGTAACGTGAAGGCCACCCATGGCGACTTTTACGCCGGCTGCGCGTAGACGACCAGCAATAGCGTAGGCTTCGTAGACTTGCGCGGAAAAAGTACTGATGGCGACCAGGTCGCAGTCATACACCTCAGCGGGCTCGCTTCCGTCGCGGTCTGCTTCAAAGTATCGCAACTCGTGCCCCGCCGGAGTGCATGCCGCCAGGTACAAGAGCCCCAAGCTTGGGAGCGCACTGAGTACTTTGCCTCGTTCCAAAACGCCGGGCAAAGTTAGCCCAAGTTTCAATAATTCTGGATCATGCGCGCGTAGGCCACTGAGCGCCAGAAAGCCTATCTTCATGGGGGGCCATTTCGTAGAGTTTGAATGACCCCGATCATTAACGCCACCACCGGGATGAAAAATAGGTGCCTAAAGTCTTTCTTCCAGGCGGATAGAAAGCAAACCGTGGGCATCGCGATACCACCCACGATAAAGCCCCATGAGGCTACCTGGCTATCAAACGAATTCCCAGCTGGCGTCGAGATACTGAACAAGACGTTCATCATGCCCAGCGCTGCCTGAGAAATATGACCGAGTCGCAACAAGCGTCTGCGAAAAGATGAATAACCGCCAAGGAATTCTTCTTTGTGGAAGAATAGTCCAATGATGGCACCCGATCCAAACGCTGACAGAATTAGCCACCAGCCGAAGTGCCAATTGAGCATTGAACGACCACACGTTCTGTTAGGGATAAGCGGCGAGGGTGTTACGCGTGCGAGCCGACTGCAGGGCGCGTCTGACCTGTTGCGAGATAGGCCATTACGAACAGAACTAGCATCCCAAAATCGATCACCACAAACGGTTTGAACAAAAATGGACAGCCTGTCGTCAACCAGTAGAAACTCACAATTCCAACATAGCTGATTTTCAATAGCATGCCAAACGGCATCAAGTTACGATTGCCGACTGGGTCACGACCGATGGCTAGAAACATGCTCCCGAAAACCATCAGCATCAGCGAGCAGAATTGGACATAGCCCCAGTGATTGGGATACGGGATGGCTGCCAGATCAAATAGTTGAGTACCAAAGAACAAGAAAACCACGCCGATCACCAAGTCATAAACGCCCGCGATGTAGTACAACAAACTAACGGTCGACTTAGTCATTTCACTCGCTCCTCGAACACGCGACGCACTTCACAATGGCCAAATGTTGGAATGATCCTAGTGGAGCGTCAAACTCAAATCTTCCGGTTAGGCATATCAGCCGGAACGCGTTA
>JANLQO010000639.1:0-6124 GCA_031367855.1 Planctomycetia bacterium
CAATCGCTGTTCGCATCCATTTACCCATGTCCTAAAGTAAGCCGTCAACTCCGTCGTCGCGGAGAACCGTATCCACGGCGCTCGCGTATCGGGAGGGTGGAGCGTCGCCAAGGATATCGATGGGATCGCCAGTGGATAGCTCAAGATTGACTCCGCGAAGAGCGTGGACGTCCATTTTCGGACGCCAATTGGAGCAAGAAGTATACCAAAGCGATTTATGCTGATGCAAAACGCGAAACTAAATTGACACTTCTCGGCGAACACCACCAAGTTTTGCCTTCAATCGTACTCGTACTCAATGAAATGGTACTCGTACTCGCGAGTACGAAAAGACAGGAATTGCGATATCGCGGAAGCGCTCTCGGCAGGCTGGAGCCTGCAATTCATGGGATTCCCAGACTGGAGCCGGCTGGAGCCTAGGAACCACGCATGCTGGCGTTCAGCAGTTTGTCATTCTGCAAAGACTTTGTCTTTTGAGCCTGAGTCGATTGTCTTCACTCTGTGACAAAAAGTATCACAAATGTGGGCTCCGCACACTTTGGCACCGAGAAAAACGGATTGCGATGCAATCCGCACACGAGCAAGAATCATTTAACCTCGATTGGCACACAGATTGCCTGAAACAACGGCTTGCCTGAGCAACGGCTTGCCTGAGCAACGGGCATCAACTGCTAATATGCTTCAAATGAGCTGGGAAGATGTACGACATTGGTTCTTTCGCGCAGATGGTCGCGAAAATCACTTGCGTGGGGCAATTGCGCCGGACGCGTCATCGTCTTGGTAACGCATTTCTTGAAAGGGTAATGTTATGTCCGATCACTCGGTATTGAAAGCCACGCTACAATCGAAGCTGAACGAGCTTCTCGAGCGAGCTTCCGAGATTGAGAACGTGCTGAGTGACCCTGGGAACAGCGACTGGGAGGAAAACGCACTCGAGATAGAAGATGATGAATCTTTGGCAGCGATCGGAGATGTTACCAAGCGAGAGATCGAAGAAATTAAACTGGCGCTTAGCCGTATCGAAGCGGGACGCTACGGAATCTGCGTGGAATGCGGCACTCCCATCGGAAAGGAACGCTTAGCTGCCATCCCATTCACCAGCTGTTGTATCCGCTGTGCGTAAATCGTTTGGGCGCATTGGCAAGTCAAGAAAACGTCTGGCCAATTTATGAACAACATTCATGCTCAAGCGACACCGACTACTGACAACTCCGCTACGAACCAAATTCATTTCGTGCCATCGCCCGCATACTCAATGCCGATCGATGAATTATTGGCGATTGCCGAAGTAAGTCTTGAACACGGTTTGTCGGAATTGCAGGTTCAGCAGCGCAGGCTGAAATTCGGCTCCAATGTGATGTCCGAGGCGGCACCCATTCCAAGTTGGACGAAACTGCTCGCTCAGTTCAAAGATCTAGTTGTCTGGATTCTGATCTTCGCCGCGATCATCGCCGGCTTGGTGGGCGAATGGGCTGATACGGCCGCGATTCTAGCTATCGTAATTGTAAATGGGATTATTGGCTTTCTTCAGGAAGACAAAGCAGGCCGGGCATTAGCGGCGCTGCAACGACTTTCATCTCCCATGGCCAAGGTCATTCGCGATAGTGTCATGCTCGCGATTCCCGCTAGCGAATTAGTGCCAGGGGATCGCATCGAGTTGGAAGGGGGAGACAATATTCCCGCTGACGCTCGACTGTTGAAGGCATTTCGCGTGCGCGTACAAGAAGCGTCACTAACCGGCGAATCTGTTCCTGCGGAAAAAGACGCAAACTGCCTTTTGAACGAAAGCACACCACTGGGCGACCGACGCAATATGGTTTATGTGGGAACCGTTGCGGCCACCGGCAAGGCGAGCGCGATTGTGGTCGCAACAGGCATGAGTACCGAATTAGGTCAAATCGCTCGGATGCTGCAACGCAGCGAACCCGAACCGACACCGCTCCAACGCAGGTTGGCGGAGTTGGGCAAAATCTTAATCGTTGTCTGTTTGGTCATCGTAGCCATTATTTTCACGCTACAAATGATTCGCGGTGGCGGGCTGCTAGAGACGCTGTTGATCTCGGTGAGTCTGGCGGTAGCTGCCGTGCCTGAAGGTCTCCCAGCCGTGGTAACGTTGACGCTGGCATTAGGACTACAGCGAATGGTCCAGCGCAATGCATTGGTACGTAAACTCCCGAGTGTCGAGACGCTGGGCTCGGTGACAGTGATCTGCTCCGACAAAACGGGGACACTGACTCGAAATGAAATGACCGTCCGCGAAATCGTCGCCGGTGGGGAAAGATTTCTGGTGACCGGCAGTGGCTATGCGCCGCGCGGGCAATTCCTCAAATGCCAGAATCAGGATCCCAACGTTTGCACGGCGATCGATCCGCGTACTGAAACTGACCTCGGTCAAGCCTTAACGATCGCTGCGCGATGCAGTCACGCGACGGTCAGTCCTAGCGGTGATGGTGCCGAGTCGTGGCAGGTCATCGGCGACCCGACGGAAGGAGCCATGGTCGTGGCGGCTATCAAGGCTGGTATCGCTGCCGATGATCCTGAATGCCCCGTCCTCTTTGAAATCCCTTTCGATTCCGAACGCAAGGCGATGTCGGTTGTAGTGCGCGCAACCGAGGGCACCTTATTCCTGTATTCCAAAGGTGCTCCGGAGGTGATCTTAGCGAAATGCACGCGAGAACAACGCCATGGTAACGTAGAACCGCTCACGGATGCTCGCCGACAATGGATCATGAAATGGAATACCGAGTTGGCCTCGCGGGCGCTGCGGGTGCTAGCGCTGGCCTATCGCAACCACGCTGACATGCAGGCAACGGAGAATGACGAGAACGATCTCATCTTTGTCGGCTTGATCGGTATGATTGATCCACCGCGCGACGAAGCCAAAGCGGCGGTACAGAAGTGCCGCGCCGCGGGCATCCGCCCGGTTATGATCACTGGGGATCATCCGGCGACAGCACTGGCAATTGCTCGCGAACTCCACATCGCAGAAAACGATGCTCGCGTCATCACCGGGCAGGAACTCGATTCCTTGTCGGACGACGAACTCAAGATTCAAGTCGATCAAATCGCAGTCTATGCGCGTGTTTCGGCTGAACATAAACTCCGCGTTGTAAATGCTTGGAAAGCACGAGGTGAAATCGTCGCCATGACGGGCGATGGTGTGAACGACGCGCCGGCAGTGAAAGCCGCTGACATTGGTATTGCGATGGGTGTGACCGGCACCGATGTGACGAAAGAGGCCTCCGATATGGTCCTCACTGACGACAACTTTGCATCAATCATCAATGCCGTCGAGGAAGGTCGAGGTATCTACGATAACATTCAGAAATTCGTTTACTACCTATTAGCGTGCAATGCAGGCGAAGTACTCTTGATGTTTTTTGCAGCTCTGATTGGCTGGCCTGTACCATTGCTGGCTATTCAAATCTTATGGATCAATCTAGTCACAGATGGCCTGCCCGCGCTGGCGCTCGCCATGGAACCACCCGAACGCGACATCATGCAACGTCAGCCGCGCGCTCCGTACGAAGCGGTTATCACCTGGTCGCGCGGAGTTTTGATTCTATTTCATGGCACGATGGTCGCCGCCGTCAGCGCGTTGGGGTTTTGGTTCGTTTACCAAGGCAACGACGCGAACTTGCCGCAAGCTCGGACGGTCACGTTTGCCATTACGGCATTTTCTCAACTGTTCTTTGCGATCGGATGTCGTAGCCAACGTTATACCATGCCTGAACTGGGGCTGTTCTCGAATCCCTACTTGTTTGGTGCGATTGCCATCTCTGGTTTTCTCCAGCTATCCGTCATGATGCTCCCGTTCATGCAACCCGTGTTCAAGGTCACCGAGCATTCATGGCAGAATTGGCTCATAGTCTTTTTGCTGGCACTCGTACCTGTCACAATAAGTGAGCTGGGCAAGCTTCTGCGGGCAAGCTTCCGCGGGCAACCTTCTGCTAGCTAAAGAGTCCCAAGATTCTTCGATGAGAGCACTACTTCTTGTTAGTTGGTGGGTCTCGTACCCTGCAGTTTGAGCAATGCTAGCCTCGCTCTATTCGATGTCTGTTCTGCCTTGACCGGCTCGCTAGTAAAAAGTACTGTTCGGCACATCTATTTCTGGTCAAGTCACTTAGCAGGGAAGCTAGGATGCAAACCCATTCTAAGTTCGTAGCACGTCGGCAATTCATCCAATTGCCTTGTTCGATGCTGATTTTAGCCAGCGTAGGGTGCATGGCTCCCTGGTTGAGCAAGCCCGATCCTCATTCGCCAGAAGCCAAGCAAGCGCGACGCGACGAAATCAAGAAAACTCTGAAATCCGAGGAACGTCCTCGCTTGATATCAGATATCGCTACCTCGAGATTAGTAACCCTTAGCCGCATCGAGAACCTGGGACTAGTTACACAGCTGCCCGGCACAGGAGGCGTTGTGAATGCGAGTGATCAACGTGAAAAAATGCTCGACGTTATGCGACGCCATAACGTGGCGCAACCCAACAAGGTGTTGGACGGTAACGATACAGCCATGGTGGTCGTTTTTGTGGACCTCCCACCGGCCGCTCGAAAAGATACTTTGCACAACGTGGGAGTTATCAAGTCGACGCATGCCGAAGCCACCAGTTTACGAGGGGGTTGGCTGATGCGCACCGAGCTCAGTGCAAAGAGTGTCCTCGAAGGTAAACTGCGTCAAGGCTTTGACTTTGCGGCAGCGGAGGGCCCCATTGTGACTGAGGCCCAATGGACCGGCAAAACAGATCCTAGCGCGAGTCTGAATGGGATGATTATTGGCGGAGCCAAGCTGTTTAAAGAGCGCCCATTGGGAATTGCCTTCACCGAAGAATTTGCAGACGCCGTCACACAAGCGGCCGTGCTGCCAGCAATCAACGATCGATTCACGGTGTTCGATGGCCAAAAGAAAGATGGCATCGCAACGCCGATGAAGGACAGTTATGTCGAATTGAAAATCCCCCAGCGATACGAAAAGGATCCGTTTCATTTCGTCAACGTTGTCTTAAGCCTTGGCTTCGCCGAATCTGCGGCACATCGTTCGGAGCGAATGGAGTTATGCAAGCAGCAGTTACTTGAACCGACCACGGTCCGCAATGCGGCTTGGCAATTAGAAGCGATCGGCAAGGAAGCAATTCCCATTCTGGTCGACGTGCTAACCCATTCCGATCCTGAGGTGAGATTCTACGCAGCCCATGCGCTCGCCTACCTTAATGACACGCGCTGCGTTCCCGTTTTGAAGAACCTCGCTCCGCAGCAGTCGGCATTTCGAGCGATGTGTCTAACAGCACTGGCAACCGTCGATCACCATGAGGCCGATAGTGCTCTGCTCGAATTGCTGCACGCTGCTGACGCGGAAACCCGTTATGGCGCCATGCTGGCCTTACGCAGCCGAGATGCTGACAATCCACTAGTTACTGGTATTCCAGTTGGCAAAGTAGGTTCGATCCTGCACATCCCCAGTAACGCTCCGCCGTTGGTCGCCATCAGCCTGGAGCACCATCCTGAGATGGTAATCTTTGGCGAAACGCCAGTGCTAACTTTACCTCCCTATATGTACATTAATCCAAGAATCGTACTGAAACGCGACACCCGCGGTGTAATTACGATTAGCCACTTCGCACCCAATGAAGAGGACCGCGTCACGCAATGCAAGCCCGATTTGCCTAGTCTTTTGGTGGCTATTTCGAACGTCGGTGGAACGTACGGCGATTGGGTCAGCTTCGTGCGCGAGTGCGGCGAAAATGGCTACATGACCGAGACAGTCGCGATGAATCCCGTTCCCTCAGCCGGGCGGGTTTTCGATCGAATCACGAAGCAGTCCGTGGCTTCGCGAGCCGAACCCGGGGAGGCCCTGCCTGAATCGACCTATCATGCGTCCAAAAAAACCGACGATGAAAAGAAAATTGCCTCTTGGTACAACCCTTTTACATGGCGGAACTAGTTGGACAGCGCCACTTCGGAACGAAATCCTTGGTTTGTTGGGTAAATCAGCCGGAACGCGTTAGCGTCCGGTTTCTTAATCTTTCCCAGGAAAAACCGGACGCTAACGAGAGCGTCCCGCTTAGGAGATTGAACAGGTAGTAATTGTTACAGCGGTTTGGTTTTATCAGCCGGAAGGCGTTAGC
>JANLQO010000644.1:0-1777 GCA_031367855.1 Planctomycetia bacterium
CCTGCTCGGTGATTGTCAAAAGCCAAACGATTCAGCGGGTGTGGCACTGGTGAATGGCGTGACTTCGTGTGCCACTGGCTTTGCCGGCAAAGCCAAACGGCACACGACGTTGACTTTCGATTTAGTGAGCCGTCGGCGTTAGCGGCGTTAGCCGCGGGTTTCGCAGAGACGACTAAACCTGCTCGGTGATTGTCAAAAGCCAAACGATTCGCGGCCGGCGAACATGCAATGGACGAACCATAAACAGCCAACGACCACAACTGTGAGACCGTGGCTAGTTGATTGCCCCAGCTCGGGCAGGGCGCTCGTCCCCCTTTCGCCAACCATCGACGCCCGGGCTATAATACATTTCTGGAAAGCATTTTCAGGCGGTAAGATGGTCACTCGCGGCACGAGTGACTCACGGTGGGCCGCACCTGCCGGGTGCGGCTGTCACGGTGGGCCGCACCTGCCGGGTGCGGCTGCTAGCCACAACCTTGCCGTGATTTCCATGACGAAATGCTGCACAGCGTGGGTACAATGACGTTAAATATAAATGCCTGCTCCGACACTAAGGGTCCAAAATGTATCTGCGAATGGCGAGTCGACTGATTCGTGAAACCGATAAACGACTGCTATGGAAGCTCGCGTACCTGGCCGGCTGGAAGGGCTTTCGTAGCGTCCAGAAGCATCGCGCCCGACTCAAGAAAGGGGATTTTTTCCCTCCGTTTCTTTACATTTCGATCATCAACAGTTGCAACCTCCGCTGCCAAGGCTGCTGGGTCGATGTTGCTGCCAAACAGACCAAGATCGATATCGAATCGCTCAATCGTACGGTCAATCAAGCCAAAGCGATGGGTAATTCGTTCTTTGGGATTCTCGGCGGCGAACCGTTTTTGCATAAAGAACTGCTCGACTTTCTCGAGGGGCAACCTGACGTCTATTTCCAAGTCTTCACCAACGGGCACTTCATCACGGACGAAGTTGCCAAACGCTTGCGGAAGATGGGTAATGTCACGCCGCTTATCAGCGTCGAAGGGAGCGAAATCGTTAGCGACCAGCGCCGCGGCCGCACCGATGTGCTCAGCCAGACGATGCAAGGCATTCACAATTGCTTGAATAACAAAGTGCTGACCGGCGTTTGCACCAGCGTGTGTAAAACCAACATCGATGAACTGGTGACCGATAAGTGGGTCGATCGATTGATCGAAATGGGAGTCATGTACACTTGGTTCCATGTCTACCGGCCCATGGGCCCGGAAGCCATGCCCGAACTGTCGCTGGATACGGATCAACTGCGCAAGGTGCGTCAATTTGTGGTCGACACACGGGCCACCAAGCCGATCATCGTCATCGACGCCTATCACGACGGTGAAGGCCGCGCGCTTTGCCCAGCGGTAACGGGCTTCACGCACCATATTGGCCCGGCGGGCGATATCGAACCGTGTCCGATCATTCAGTTGGCCAAGGAGAGCATCTATGATGATCGCCCGCTGAAGGACACATTTAACAACAGCGAGTTCCTTCGCGACTTCCGCACCATCGTGGCCGAGAACACACGCGGCTGTGTAGTGCTTGAACGACCCGACCTGCTGATTCAACTCGCTGAAAAGCACGGAGCTCGCGATACAACTCAGCGAAAATCGTCGCTCGCCGAATTGGAAGCCGTCATTCCGCGTCGTTCTCAATACGTCCCCGGCGCCGAAATCCCAGAGCGCAGTTGGGCAGTCCGCTTTGCCAAGTGGATCGCCTTCAACGACTTCGGGGCATATGCCAAACACTTTGAAGCCAGCAAATG
>JANLQO010000514.1:0-8815 GCA_031367855.1 Planctomycetia bacterium
CCGAGCATTTCCATGACTTGATCGGAAAGCCGGAGACCTATCGGCCTCTGCATGGAGAGACCACGAACGAACTTCAACGACGCATGGCGGCATGGCTAGAGCAAATCGCCGCCACATCGCGCGATGGCATCCGAGCCCCCATCATAGCCATCACCCACAGCGGGCCTATCGCGGCTGCTTGCGGCCAGCTTTTGAATCTTCACGCGATGGACTGGAGCCCATGGACGATCCGCTGTCTGCAGGCCGTGATTGTCGATCAGCTATGTGGCGCGCGGCCCAGCCAATGCAGCTTGACCACGTTCCTAACAGCTCCAGCGGGCGAGGCTGGGCTGATAAAGAGTGTAGAACGGTAGTCCCCAACGTAGTCCCCAACCGTTCTGCCGAAGGGCCACGGACCGAAGTCAAACCGCAATTTTACCAACGGATGAAAACTGTGAAGTGAGCCATCGAGCTTTCTCGAACGATTGAGGACAATATTGAGGACAATCGTTTTACAATGTTTTTATCAGCCTCGCTTGCCCGTTAGATGTGGCTCTCCTTAATCAGAGCAAGTGCCGGGCTTTGACCTCGAGGTACTGATTCACTAGCGGAGACGTCATTTCTTCTGGGAAGACATCCAAGGTCAATGAACCTGCTGCCTTCATACGATGGATGACTTGATTGCGCCAAGTCAGCAACTGGCCGGCGGCTGCGCTACGATACAACACGGTTGGGTCAGGTGAGGGATTATCCGCGGCTTGAAAAACACTGTGATCGCGCAGAAGCACGACCAATGGCAAATGCGCACCGATCAGGTTGCCCATATAATTGTCGATCTGCTGCGCGTTGACTTGATCAATCACGTTAGTAATCAAGACAACGAGCGACCGTCGCCGGCAATGTGTCGACAAATACAAGAAGGCCTGATCGAAGCGAGATTGGACCATACGAGGAAACTGATCAAACCCAGCGTGCAAGATGCGGTTCATCTGCCGCTTGCCGCCCGCGGGGGGCACGTAACGATGAATATGATCGGAAAAGCAAAGCATCCCAACAGAATCGCCTTGGTCGAGCGCTACGTAGCTAAGCATCAATACAGAATTTAAAGCGTAGTCCAGCAAACTCAATCGTTCGTACTCGTTGGTCATCATCCGCCCGCAATCAAGCAGAAAGATCACCCGCTGGCTCTGGTCTGTTTGAAACGTGCGCACAGTTGTCTTTTGTCGCCGCGCCGTACTACGCCAATCGATGTGTTTGTAGTTGTCGTCATGCTGGTAATCGCGGAGTCTTTCGAACTCGTTTTCTTGACCCGCACGTCGCGTTCGCCGCACCCCAATTTGACTCAAGCGATTGGTTCGCGCCAGCAAAGCATATTCGCTGATTTGCTTGATGTCTGGATAAACGTGTAAGTCGCTTTTGCAATGGAATATGTGTTGACGCCGCCAGAATCCGGACCAACTGCCGGCTTGGCAATAAATATTCTGCAACACGAACGCGCCGCGGCGATGCGAGGTAATTGTATGCTGAACAGTCAGTCGCTTGCCTGGCTCGAGGCGAATTGCGTGCAAGGGAGGTTCGAGCGTCAGGCGGTCAGAAGCGTCGTCGGTCAAACGCATTTGCAACTGCCGATGGCTACGGTTATCAATCGAAACTTCGACCGGATGCGGTTTATCCAGCGACGCAACTCGTGGCATACTCCGTGCAACATGTATCTGCTTGAGATCTGGTAATGTCCACAGGTCAGCGATCGCCGCGACTACAATTGCCGCGTCAATCAGGGCGATAAAGTACCACCACGCTGGCGGAAGCCAGGGAATGGCAAGCGACATAGCAAACGGAACGACCGCCGCCACGGCCAGCCGACCGGTGGGGAAAATTTTCCAGCCCCACATCAACAGCACCAGCGGCACCAATGCGATCAGCAGCAACAACCACGGACTAACGCCCAGTTCGTATACGGAATCTATTCCTGATTTCTCAATGGGCATGGACCGCTCCGGTTATTAGACGTTATGATCCACGCGGTACTTCAATGCTGCGCATCAGTTGCATCAATTGGTCGTCCACCCTCAGTCCCTCGACCTCAGCTTCAGCCGACATAATCACACGGTGTCGCAACGAGGGCAGGATGATATCGACCACGTCATCGGGAATTGCATAGTCGCGACCTCGAAATGAAGCCAGTGTACGCGCACCTTGAACCAATGCGAGGCCAGCGCGCGGCGACGCACCCAGATGAAAGCTGGGCCAGGAGCGTGTCAAGCGAACCAGGCGATTGATATAGTTAACCAAGTGCGGCTCGACTCGCACTTTGGCATTTGCTGAAATGACCTCCATAATCTCTTCGGGATTGGTGATAACTTGCAATTCGTTATCTAACCGCTGATTCAAATCAACTTGCTGACTGTGCAAAGTCAGAATCTGCGCTTCCTCTTGTTCGCCCGGATACTCTACAACCACTTTGAACATAAAGCGATCCAACTGAGCTTCGGGCAAATTGTAAGTGCCTTCGCTTTCGATCGGATTCTGTGTGGCCATCACCAAGAAAGGTCGCTGCAAGGAGTGACTAGTTCCATCGACCGTCACCCGATACTCTTGCATGATCTCCAATAGAGCGGCGTGCGTTTTCGCGGGCGAGCGATTTATTTCGTCAGCCAACAGCAGTTGCGTAAACACAGGGCCCGGGCGAAAGCGAAATTCTTGAGTTCGCATGTCGAGCATCGGCGCACCAGTAATGTCGGATGGCATCAAGTCAGCAGTGAATTGGATGCGTCCAAAGTGGCAACCGAGTATTTTTCCCAAAGCGCGCACGAACAGAGTCTTCCCCATGCCAGGCAAACTCTCGATCAACACATGCCCACCAGAAAATAGGGCTACCATCGTGGTCAAGACGAGTTCTTCTTGGCCGATGAATAACTTATGCAATTCTGACGAAACCGATTCGAACAACGATTGGGTACTGCGCATATACGATAACTTAAGTTTTCGGGCTGGTTAATGTTTAAGCAAGGAAGACGCTCGTGCGGACGGTCAAGATACAGGATCGGGGGGCGTTGCGTTAGTAGGTTTCGTGTTACCAGCAGCAGGCTCGGCTGCAGCCGGCAAAATCTCAGCCGGTAAAATCTCAGGTGGTTGGGCAGTGTCTAACGATGCGGTGGCAGCAACTGCAGTCTCGGGCGATTTCACTGACACAGGCATGGGATGCTGCGGTGGCACTCCTGGCGGAGCCGCACTTTGTTTCGTGCTCTTGAGCGTTTTCTGCTTGGCTGTCTCCACCGCCGATTGATGAAAGTTCTCCTGGGCAGTCAGCTGTATCAACCAATCGGGCGGCGCCTCGCGACGCACTTTAGTGAAATAGTCTTGGATCGACTTGAGTCCGAAGAGCAGGTCGCGCGATTCGAACATCATTCGCCCCATCGCTTCCACATGCAATCCGAAATCCGTCACGCTTCGTCGAGCCAAACTCTGCGGTCTTCCTAGAATAGGCAATAAAACCACGAACGCGATGATTCCCAAGAAAGCCGCATGCATGGTAATTGCGCTCAGCGGCCAAACAGTCAACACTTGCATTCCAAAATCGGTCGTGCCCCCGTTTTCGATATTGCTGAGCAACAACCCGTTTTCGTTGAATTCAATCATGGCTACACGTTTCACAGGTAAGCACTCTTGAATGATTAACTCCCCGATCTTGCGGTGCAGCGGTTTTATCAATGAACCATTCAAAAAGGGTGCTCCATTTGCCACAATTAATATCTTGCTACCACGAAATTTTGCATGGGTGATGCGGTGCACCAAGGGTGCACCGTCACCTCCCGAGAGCAGCACTTTTACGTCACCCGCCAAATCCCATTCCGCATCCCAAGCCTTTGCATCTTCCAACTCATTTGACTTCCAAATCGAACGCTGCACTTCTTTATCGCCCAGTGCTTGGTCGCCATCCGCTCCCACAATGAAGGAGCGTGCTGGTGCTAATGCGGGTTTTGACCCTGTTATCCAGCTCGGCTTTCTATTCTTTAGATCATTTTCGGGTGGTTCCAGTAAGACGCCTGTGGGCCATTTGCCTTCCAATCCAGCCAGTCCGCTGGCCCAAGGGCCGGTAAACGTTGCATGCACCGTGGGCCGCGCCGATGCTTGTAGAAAAAACCAGCGACAAAACGTGTCTTCGGGAATCTGCACCCTGCGATTGACGTATATGGCCGCACGGTTGCTCGCAAGCTGAACCTGAGCTCGATCATGCTGCGTTTCGGCAACTTGATTGAGAGTTTCCTCGCGATACATTAAGCCTGCATCGAAATCGCGACCAAAGTAAACGACGGTTCGCCCGGATTTCTTGGCTAACCACTTCTCCAGCCAATCTCGAGCCAAAGTTCCAGGCGGTTGATAGCTACTGCCAATCAGTACGATCGTGTCAATGGAATCCAGCCTCGGCGAGAGCTTTTGAGGAGTCAAAACCCGCGCGCCTGCGGACTCCCACATTCGCCGATGCACTCCCATTCCATTTAAACTGCGAGTCGCATTGGGTCCAGAAACTTCACCAAACGACTCGGGCCAGGGTACGTAGCTGCATCCGCTGAGCATTGGCAGCAGCGCTACAAACAGTTGTACCCAACGCCCAGTGATTCGTGTCTGCAAAGATGGGGTTTTCATACGGCAGCCACTTTTGCAACAGGACCTGCGGCAAGCTCAGTGGCCGGGCGAATCAGTCGGTGGAATTCATCGCGCTGTTGCCACAACATTTCAAAACGACCACGATCAATAGCGTAGCGACCGAAGAATACATCTTCGAAAGCCAGCATGGTTTTACTGACAATCGTCTGCAGCTGCATTTCACTGCGAAGTTCGCGCAGGTACATGCGATTGGTCTTGCCTTTCTGCAAATGGATTTTGCGAGATTGGTCGAGGGCTAGTAGCATGTAGCCATACAGGTACATAACAGCTTCGTTGTAGCGACCGGCGCGCATCAACGCCTCGGCATAACTTAGCGGATCATCACTATTCGTGGGCACTTCGAACGGTAAATCCTCGACCTTAGTCATGTCGATTTTGATGGCATCCTTGGCACTTGACGTGCGACGCAGTGCGGGCACGTAGTCGCCAAAGTAATAGTATGCGATAGCGATCAGCCCAACCAGCAATACGGTTCCTAAGCTGCCAAAAACGATCCAGCCGAATAACTCGCCGCTAAGTCCCAAGTTTGCCCAACTCCAATTGGCAGCGGTCGTATTGGCTGGTTTAGGCGGTTTCTTCGAGCCCAACCAGCCGCTTCGCCGAATCGTATCGTCAATGGGTTTCGGCAAGACCGGCGGTCGATAGGTTCCATTCTGTGAGTCGTACCACTTGCCGGTAATTTTCTTCAACGCCCGGTCCGAGTCGATGGTCGCATTGTCGGATGCCGCCACAGCGCAGTTTACAAATGCTCCGCCGAAAATGGCGGTGCAAGCCAACACAACTTCAAAGAGCGTCCTGCGCAACGTGATCATGCCAACACCTGCTCGGGATTCGTTAACGACTCAACTGCAGGTGGGCTCATCGTGGCAATCACGCGTTGCCCCTCAGCTCGCAATCGCAGTTCCAACTCCCAGCCCTCTAACCGAATGCGACTATCCAAGTACGACAGGAATCGAAACACGACGACAAACAGACCTACTAACCAGAGAACCAAGGGAATCAGAACGCGATCATACCAAATGCTGTCTAAATTTCCGACCAACGCTGCAATCCCCATCAGCAATGTTCCATAGAGAGTTGCAGCCAACGCAGCCGCAGCAAGCGCGCATAGTAAGAATCTTCCAACGTGATCCGACGAAATCGATTGATGCAGACCGCTTCGACGCACAGAGTAACTAATAGGAGACTCCCGAGTTGGTCGAATTAAACAGCGTTCAAGTCCCAGGATCTCAGGCGCGAAAGGCCAAAACGCACGTACCAGGAGGCTCAGCGCTAAACCAATCAGCAAGAAAGTCTCGGCAGCGGGATCGTAAACGGTATCGCGATTGACTACCAGCGCCAGCCCCAGCGACACCAAGCCTAGCCGACAAATTCCCAGGACCCATAAAGTCTGCAGCCAAATTCCGGCCAATTTACTCAGTAATTGCTTGATCGTTGGCGACTCATAAAACACTTGGTCGCCCAAAAAAATGGTACCCGGCAAGGAGATCAACGGAAACTGAAACAAGAACATTACAAATAGATGAACAGCGTGTCGGCCTCGCAGATACGCCTGCGGTTCGGGCAGGTCTTCTGCCGCCATAACAGCATCTTCACCCAACATCCAAGCCGACAGCCATACATCAGCGATCAATAGCGGTACGCCGAAAAGCGCGCAGGCAGCGGCGATCTTCAAGCCATGTCTTCGCAACACGCGCAGGGAAAGGTCCAATAACTCAAGCGCTGAGCGTTGTCGAATTACAATTTCAGTCTTGTCCAGTTGCACCCGCTTGCTCCGTCGGGTACCCCAGTACCACAAAATAGAACATCAGCAACACGCTACTAAACATTGCCCAGCAAGCTTTAAACAGGTAAGGCAAATTTGTTGGCGAAATCAAACCTTCGGTGAGCGCCGCCAGGAGAAACAACACGGCAGATACCGCCATTACCGGCACCGATTCTTTACCTCGCAACTGCATCGAGGCAATTCGGGTTAGTCCGCCGGTGAACAACCAGCCGCTGCCGATCCGTAGACCGGCCGCCGCCGCCAAGGCAATCGCAGTCAGCTCGAAAGCTCCATGCGCGGTCACAAAGTTCAAGAAATTATCCCCGCCGTCGACACCAGGCCTTGCCATATAACCAAAGACTGCACCCAAGTATGCTGCGTTAAAAGCCGTAGTAACCAAACCGGGAATGATCAATGGCCCCAGCGCAAAACACTTCAAGCCAATCCCCGTGTTATGCATAATATAAAATGAAACCATGGTCATATTGGTTTCCAGTGAACGGCTTGTGCTGGGATCATCCAACTCGATTGAACTGTACATGGTCTCCATCTGATCGATGGCTTCGTCGCCAACCAACTTTTCAGCAAATCCTGGAAAAGACGCTTCGTTATAGGCGAGGAATGCCGACAAGCTGAACAAACCAAAGAATAATACCGCACAGACATGCACGCATCGATCTCGAAAAATCTGTTGGGGCGCGAGCCGGAAAACGATGTCAAACCACTCGCTGTACTGAAACTTACGTGAGCGATAAAGAGTGTTATGCGCCTTGGCAACCAGTCCGTGCAAATAGATGGAAATTTCTGGAGACAAACGATATTGCTCCTCCATGGCCAAATCCGCGCACGCGCTTCGGTACAATTCAGACAGCTCGGCGATCTGAGTCCCAGCCACACCCTTCAGACTACCGGTTCCCAGTTGGTCGGTCAATTTCTCAAGCCGATACCATTCGGCGCGACGTTTTTGTAGTGTGTCAGCCAGGGTGCCCATTTAAAGATTCTCTTCCATTCGAGATACATGGCTGGTCACCGCACTTGCCGGAGTGGCCGAAAGTGCTTGTGGCGTGGCAGTGCTTGTTACTAGATCCGCAACAACCTCTACCTCATCCAAGCTCGTTGCAGCAGAGTCATTCGCAAGGGAATTAGTTGCAACTGGGGAGTCAGAGGATGAGGGCAATGCGAAACTTGCTGGGTTCGGCGCTGGCGTATGGGGCGGGCGCGACGGGGTCACAGGTCTATTCTTGGAAGTGGACTGGCGCAATTGCTCACGACCTGTTACTTGTTGATGCTCGGACATGAAGATGCGCACAAACAGGGCACACAGCAGCAAGTCAGGGCTGGTGTCGGGCAGTAACTCAAACTTTTTTAACAGCGGGCCCGCCAGATGTCGCGCAACTTCTAAACGTCTCGCCATCGGCAACTTGCGACGATTTTCCATGTACATTCCAATCGTCTGCGTCATGGTGTAGTTCGCCACAAACGCAGCCGGAATTAGTTCTGCCAATCCGAACGCACGCGGATCATCTGGCTGCAATTCCCACGGCGGCTGTCGCGTGCGATCGACAATCACCATCGTTCCAGCGGCCAGGTCACCGATGCGTTGAAAGCGACCTGTAATGGCCATGCAGATCAAACCAGTGATAGGCGTAGGAAACGTATCCGCCACTCGCAGTAGATTCCGCAGCGCGGCTTGCATGCCATTTATGGGACGGCCATCAGTCGAAATCACGCGCACCTTGAACAACATCTTGCCCAGCGTACGACCATTGAAAACCGCTTCGAAGTAGACACCATAAAACCAATACATCGCGAAGAAGATCAGGATCATCCCGATCGTAGACAGCGTCCCCGCAAACGGAACGAAGGCACTAAAAAACATCACGAGCAATAGCAAGCCGAAAAACGCAAGGACTCTCACAAATAAATCGAACTAGTACGCCGGAACGCGCTGAAACGGTCCGGCCAACGCGTATTCGAATTCCACGTTCTCCGGCGTCACCACGCGCACCAAGCAATCGAGTTTTTCTACGTTTGGTTGCAACATGCTTTTACAATGGAAATGAGAACCACTAGCCCGCTATCGCTCAGCTCTAAATAAACCCACCGGTCAGACTCACTATAATATCCCACTCCGCATCAAAAGTCGCCACCACTACTATCGATATCCCGCCTCCACCACGGCGAGTGTACAATAAGAGCGTGCCGCGATTGGCGCAGTCGAGCGTAGGATTGTGAAGGACGAATATGCTTACGATTTTCGGTAAAGCCCGACGAACTTGCGATGGCTGGAGTCGTCGAGAATTGATCCAAGCCGGCGGTGCTGGTCTGTTGGGTTTGTCGCTGCCGAAACTGCTGGCGGCTGAATCTCAATCTGCGGAGTTAAAACCCAAAGCCAAGTCGGTC
>JANLQO010000040.1:0-2468 GCA_031367855.1 Planctomycetia bacterium
GCAGACGCCGACAGCCCTCCGCGGGTGCTCTCCCAATTGTTATTGCCTATTACACGCTGGGAGTCGCCTTTTGACTGACCGTGCAACTTGAGAACGCCCAAATCGATGGGCTCGGTGCCGTTACCCGCTGGCACTTCGAACTCGGATTTTTCCTCTATGCGTGGCAGGTTGCTTGATTGCGGCCGGCCAACGTGCAGGGGAGCATTTGTCTCTCGTTGTTCGCCGTTCATGGGAGCCACTTCGCCTGCGACTCGCATTTCGACCCCACCCGTGTGAAGGCTTACGCTCAGCAAATCGGTGATTCCAAGTTTGAGATACGCGCGATACATGTAATCACCATCGCTCGGAACCCAGTGACGATTGGCTTCGGGTAGCTCAAGTTGAGGCTCTCGCCCATCGAGCAGCTGCTGTATTTCAAAATCCTGATGCGCCGCAATAAAGTGGTCGCCCGGCTGTAGAGTCCGCTCGACGGTTCGCGTGCTGTCTACTGCAATAGCGACTAGGCTACGACGCATGATTGCTTTACTTTTTATTTCGGTAAGTCCAGAATCCATTGCCGTCAGTAACCGAATATCCTTACCAATTGCCGGTTGAAACCGCACTCGTATCGGCTGGTTGCTAATGTTTCGAACTAGAATCTCTGTTTTGACCGTAACTCCGATACACAACTGATGCTCTTTTGTCGAACGCTGTGAACCGGTATTTGCCGTGACAATCTCACGAGGGTTTACAGCTTCGTTGCGAAAACGAGCTCCTGCCTGCAATCCGTAAACGGCCGTACCCCAGTTGACTTCTGAATTATCTGCGACTTCATTCGCTGTATCGACTGGCGAAACTTCCGGTGGCGGCGGCTCTCCAATTAATTCAATACGAAACAAGTATTCGTCTGGCAAATCCGACTCGATCGGACGGGCGACGCGTGTTGCGCGTTCTCCAGCCTGAATTGGAAACACGACTGGGAAATTTGCATTGACGCTGTAGACGCCCGAATGCAGGACCGTTGTGTCCAAATCGAAGCGACCACGGGGTAGTTCCTTAATCTCACCTGCCTCTAGTCGCATTTCGGTCTCCTCACCGAGTGCAGGGCGAGGTAAGTTGAGTCGCTTTGCTGCATCAGCCTTTTCCGTCGTAGCAAAGCCTTCGCGTTTCTTAAACGTTGCCTCGACGTTGACTAACCCAACTTGCACATCCTCACCACCAAGACGAAACTGGATCAAACCGGTGCCCGCTGGGACGTTTATCTTTTGCGTAATCGACTGATCAGCAGCACCATCGCTTTTCGGTTGAAGTACCCCAAGGCTCATGCCCTGCTTTCCAATCTGCGGGACCGTATAGACATCCATGATGCCATTCTTGCTATGAAACTCCGCTGTAATTGTTAACTGATTGAAATCAAAGGCTGGAGCCGCGACAACATTTTGGCCGTGAAATCGCAAGGGGCTCTTTGGCTTGATCGCGTCCGTGAAATCGAACTTGATCGATGCATTGATTGGCTCTAGCACATTGAACCAAAACAAAGGCGGCAGGGTTTGGGGATTTTCTCGCAACAAGTTCCATAACTGCCCTGCTGATTGTGTTGGCGCTCCCGCCGGCTGGTCCCAACTCATCATGAAACTGGCCAGCATGTGGCGCGACTGAGCTTCCTTGGCGTGTTCCACATCGCCCAGCTCCTTTTGCACTTGAGCGAGTTCATTCAGGTAATTGATCAGCGTCCAAGCGTGTGGAGCAGCGTAGGGACCGCCAAAATGCCCCGTCCCAAAAATTGCCTCTGGTTCACCGCCCTTTACCGGCCAATGGTCCGCGATGAGCTCCGCGAGCGGCATGTCGTAGATTGAATTGCCAGCAAGCCCAGATTGCAGTACTCGCCCGGCAGCCACAAAGTTTCCTTGTTTGCGAAACCCTTGACCAGCTTCAAAGAGCATCTGCATTCGCAAGCGACTGTATTCGCCCTGTTTGCGGGTGATCCAGTCTTGCCAACCCGCTGCGTTTCCTATGCCGGTTGACCAATGTCCATCTAGCGCTACCTGAACGTCGACCCTGTCGCCGTCAGAATCCAAATTAGCGTGGCTCTTGGGTGCGGGTCTCGTAAAGGATTCGACTGCCTGCTTGGAAATGATCGCCAAGCGATTGGCCAGCCGCTCTCGCGCTTTGCAAGCCAAAACGTTTTTGCCATCTCTGTCCCACGATTTGATCCATTCTTGGCAAATCGAAATGGGATCCGTATCAAAGGTTACCAATTGCTTCGCGTCGGCATCCTCGACCTCATTTTGCTTATTCTCTGATTGAGGTAAAGGCTGTTTGACATGCCGAATAGTGGTTAAAAGTTTCGCGGTCTCTTCAGCCTGCTGTCTGTTGAACCTACCGGTGAGGGTCAATTTGCGGTCCGTGATGGGTGCATTGATTTTGAGTGCGGAAAGGAGTTTGCCGTCAAAAAGTATCGCCAACAGTGGTCGATCGTTGACGTGCAA
>JANLQO010000063.1:0-2851 GCA_031367855.1 Planctomycetia bacterium
ACGGCGACATCTACCAATTTTGAACGTGCAATCGTCATATCTGGTTCTCCCTGGTTAATCGCCAGAGTTTACCAGAGTCGACGGATACATCAATCCGCATTGCATGTCCTTTCGTTTTCCCTGCATGTCCTTTCGTTTTCCCTGAGTTCAAATTGTCGGCTTTCATCGTTCATACGCACTTATATCCGGCCTAAAATGGAATCCTGCCACGATTTTGAGAAATTGTTTTATCGACGGTTTGCGATCACTCAGTTCGTCTAGGCACGTTTTCAGTCAGTCGCTTTACTTTTGAATACAATCAATCCGAGGCCCGCAATGCTACTTCCAAGGTTCGGCTGGGTGGGCACGCCCTGAGTACTCGACGGTTGTGGTGCAGTACGCTCGCATCAGCCCTTCGAGTACTCAGAGCGTGCCACCTAAAACGAAGAAAACTCCACAAGTTGAGCCACTTCATTCACAGAAATCGAGGCTGGATACAAATCGGTACACGACGTTACTCAATCGTGGCAGACTCTGAACTTACAACACTCTAGAATCACTAACCGAAGCGTCCAGCCAGTCAACAAAATCACGGCAGTCCCTCAATACTGCAAATAGGTTGTTAAATGAAAAATTGCATACGATTAGCCTTGTCAATTTCTGTCGCGGCTTTTGCTTCTTTCGGGGCCGCGACATTTGCCGCCGACACAGAGATTTCCAAAGGTACACCGAATGGAGCTAGGATCGAATCGTTTCGTTTAACTTTAACGGACCACCAAGGCAAAGAATGGGCGATCGAAGATTTTCGCGACAAAACTTGCTGAAGTTGGACATACCTCGAGGAGTTTGCCGTAACTGCGAACTCTCCCTGGTTGGACACAACAAGCATCGGTTGCGTCAAAGATCCGCTCAGGTGACTTGAGCTAACATCGAATCGGCCGCTCGAATCGTGCGCATTTCGAGCGAGCGAAGAGCCAGGTGTTCTGAGGATCTACGCATAACTCAATTTTTGGTCGAAGGCAGTGCTCGTTTTGTCTTAGAAAGACATTCCAAGTCCTCCCACTTTTGCACACAAGCAGCAAGCCAAACGACTCGGGTTTCGTCCGCATCCAAACTTCGTCCCTCGTACGAACTGGGAGGATCGAGACCGTCCCACCACTGTAAAAAACGCCGAAGCACACTGGCTCGTACCGTCTCTGGTGATGATGGCCGCACTCGGGATGCCCGTTGTCCCGATTCCATGGGTAGAGGATCATCGCTCCCAGATTTAATGCGAATTTGGACCTGTTCGCTTTCGTCCAAATAGGTGCAGTAGTCGTCTTCGTGGTGAGCTAGCCAATCGATAAATTCTTGCGTGGGAAACACGACAGAACCGCCGTGGAAGCGGTCGACAACGTACCCCAAATACAGCTCAGCTATGGTGGCTGCGCCTCCGCCGTGCACCCAGGCGCTTTCAAACACGAGCTCAATCGCGATTGACTGATGCTCGTAAGCAGTCAGCCATATCATTCGGGCTGTTGTCTGGTCGAGCTCAATGTGTTCCCAGGTACCAGCCGGCTCTAGTTCTTCCCACCACCGTAGGAACGCCATTTCGCTTTGGGCTATGAAATCCTCAGGCCTCACAGGCTCAAACGGCGGCCCCATGTCGCCTAGTCGCCCGTGATTCATGATTGCCTCTTGAGTTCGTTAACCACTTGGAGAAGCCATAGGAGAGGAGACTGATTCGATCTGAACGCCAGTAATGGATATACGACGATCAGTGAAGCTTCATGCCACCGCTGGCCGTTTCCTTGTTCACCTATTCGAACGAGATAATACAATTGCATCTCACATTTCTAATCGACGCCCGGCTTAACCGCAGCCAACCACTCTAAGCAAGACCAATAACGATTTCTGCTTCGGTCTGATGTGACCGAAGCGCGGGAGATTAGATGTCGCACAATCACATATGTGCGACCCTAGAGGAACGGAAACTCAAGGTCGCCGCGAACAACACGAACGATTTCCAGCATGCCCTCACTTTCGCGAAAGTAGATGATGTAGCTTCCCACGTACGTCGAACGAATACCTTCGCCAAGATCGCGTCGGTCGTCACCTATGTCCGGATGTTTCGCAGCCAACCGACACTTCTCGCGAATCTTCTCTACCCATTGTCTTGCGGCAACGGGCTTGTCTTTGGCGATGAAGCCTGCGATCTCCTTGAAATCCTCTTTTGATGCTGCCGAATACCGGAGTCTCAGCATCAACCTATCCTTGTTTGCTTAACGACTCGATGCGTCTGATTTCGGCCTCAACTTCGTCGAAGACGGCCTCTTCATCTAATGACTCGCAACGATCAAGCTGGTCTATACCGGCAGCGATTTTCGCGCGCAGTTCTTCTCGGCCTTTCAGTAATCGGATGCCATCAACAACCGCATCTTCTTCGGATTGGTACTTGCCTTGTGCTACAAGGCTTCTCACAAAATCGTTCGCTTCGACTGGTAAATTCAAATTCATGGCTCGTCTCCACTGCAACTAGGCAACATGGTTTTGCAGCATTTCCAGGGGTTCCACTTTGATTAGTCTATCACCCATTGTAGTTCCAACGCGTTGCTTACGTCCACAGGCAACTCAGCCCCGCATCGGTGGATTCGAACGACTTCCATTAAGCGTTTCGAACTCGCGTCGTTTGCATCCGCCCAAAGTCTAAACATTGCTCAAATTTGGCTCTCCAAAGCGCACCGGTCACCACAACCGGTGCGAATTGACGACGTAAATTATTGAGGAAATGGACGAAGCAAACTAAGATGCTCGCTCCTTTGCCTTGGCATCACCTGTTCCGTTGTAAGCAGGGACGTCCGCGCTCCGTAAGCAAAGTGAAATCCATGATCGC
>JANLQO010000084.1:0-15568 GCA_031367855.1 Planctomycetia bacterium
GTACCGCCATAAAACGCATCTTGATTGAATGAACGTTCCATGAACGGCAAGTAGCGACTGGAAACTAAGTGTTCGAAACCGATCCCTTCTTTTTGCTGTCCCATACGGACGGTACCCAAAACGGGCACTTCGCGCAGTTGCCACCAAAAGTCTGTAAAGGCATTCGTCGTGCCTTGTACAAAGCCACCCGGGTTGGTGACAGACACGTTCTGATTGCCGGCACGGAGCGCGTTTACAAAGTCGATCTCAGTGGCAAAGTCGATGGTCTCGTACATCGTTCCATCCACGCGCAATCGAGCGCGTCGAAAGTCGATCCCGTCTCCGTATTGATTTCCGATGTTTTGCTGAATCGCTTGATCGACTGAATACCAACTGGTATCCAACTGATAGCGACCACCGACGTGAATTCTGAAATCCTTGTTCTTGGTGGCCAATTCCAAACCGTTGTTCCAGGCACCTGTCATCGCAAGATCGCTGCCGACAATGTAGCCTTCCTCGGCCGCTAACTCTTTAGCTTCTTTCTCTTTTTTCTTAGCAGCTTCTTCCTTCTCGGCTAGGTATTTGTCGACCGCTTTTTGTAAACGGACATCATCTTCGGAAGGGGTTTTCGCGAGGGGCATAACCTCCTCGCGCTGCTCGGCCTTTTCATTAGCCGTTTGTTCTGCAACTGGAGAGACGTCTGCGCCTAGCGGCTCAACGCTGCGCACGAGTTGTTCGCGATAACCTGTGCCCTCCTGGGAAAGAGCACCTTGGTTGAATGTAATGACAAAGACGGTAGCGAGGGACGCTAGTCCGCTCAGATTGACTTTCATCGATGCACTTCCCTGCTTGGTGAATGCTAGCGATCCATCGCTAGCGACACGTACATTAATCCCCAAAGCGTTATCGCCCGCTGACTTGTTCAGGCTTGCCTTTTCGCTCTGTTTGGCGGCAATTGCAGGTTCCCTGCAGTCTCACGGTAGGGATTAGTGAGACTTTTCCGCTTTATGTGTTGGAGTTCCCATCCGCGCCAACCTCAAGCCGCACGCTACTCGCGATTAATTGTGTACTGCTCAAGTTTTCGATAGAGCGTAGCGCGGCTGACGCCTAACAACTTGGTGGATTCAATGATGTTGTTGTCCGTGCGCTTCAGCGCCTCTTTGATTAGTCGCTCTTCCCACACATCCAACCGCAGACTATCCAAGTGGTCGATACCTACATCGCGCAGCGACAAGTCGCTCGGTTCGATCATGGAACCACCGGCCAGTACGATTGCGCTGTCGATCACGTTGCGGAGCTGCCGAATGTTACCTGGCCAAGCGTACTCTAACAACATTTTGCGCGAGGCTGGCGACATTCGCAGGTTCGGCCGACCGTGTTGTTTCTTAAAGTGAGCCAGAAAATGCTCCATGAGCATTTCGATGTCTTCACCGCGATCGCGTAGCGGCGGGACAACCAGTTCAAAGACGCTCAGACGGTAATACAGATCTTCTCGGAATTTCTTCTCGCGTACGTAATCGCGCAAGTCACGATTTGTGGCGGCTATCACCCGCACGTCGACCGTGACTTCTTGGCTGGAACCGACCGGCATGAACGGATGACCTTCCAAGATACGTAGCAATTTAGCTTGGCCGTCTAATGTCATTTCACCCACTTCGTCCAGGAACAGCGTTCCGGTGTGCGCTTGCTGAAACCAACCGCTGTGATCTCTATCAGCACCTGTGAAGGCACCTTTCTTATGACCAAATAGTTGGCTTTCCATCAGTTCAGCGGGAATGGCGGCACAGTTCACGCACAATAGGGGGCGGTCCTTTCGCGGACTCAAGCGATGAATGGCTCGCGAAACCAATTCCTTACCGACGCCGCTCTCGCCTCGAACCAATACGCAGCCGCTTGCATGAGCCACGCGAGTAATGCGGTCTTTTAGCTTCAACATCCCTTGGCAATTGCCGAGTAGCTCTGAAAAATCGCCGGACCGCTGCACAAGTCGTTGATGCTCGGCAGTGAGGCTCGCTTGGGCGCGACTACTTTGCAAGGCAACCGACAGTAGATTGCAGGCCGAAACCGCAAAATCAAAATGAGCCTGCTCATAGTGTCCCTGGTCGCGATACATATGCACTGCACCTAGCACAGCGTTCTCATTCAACATGGGGATGCAAATCGCATCGGCAAAATCCACTGACTTGTTACCGCTTGCGATGTTTCCCTTGACCCACACCGCCACTCCATTGCGACTGACGTTCTCCGTTAGATTGGGACTCAATCGCAAGCGATCCGACATCTCCATAGGCGAAATCTGTTGAGGCCGGAGCTCGCCGTGGTCATCGACCAGCATAAAACCGACCACCGTCGATTGAGTTCGCACGCGCAATAAATCCAACCCTAGTGACGCGACTTCTTCGGGCGTCTTGCAGCGAATCAAGCAGATGCTCAGCTGATAGAGGTCCAGCAAATCCTGCGAGCGCTGATGTGCGAACATCTGGCCCAAGGCTGTTGCGCCGCTCGCCTCAACCGATATTGGTGCTTCGAACACCAGTGTCTGGCCCTCAGGGGTCCGTGTATCCGGCTCGGGGAATTGGATCAACAACTCGGTGGAGCCGATTTGCACGCGGTCGCCGGAGGTCAGCGCTGCTTGCGAGATTTTTTTGTCATTTACGAGCGTGCCATTGCGGCTGTCGGCATCCGAGACCAACCAACCCCCAGCTTCGTAGCTGATAATGGCATGCGTCCGCGAACTCAGGGGATCCGAAAGGAATATTTGGCATCCATTACCGCGGCCAATACGGGTCGGCTGCGACGCGTCAAGCTCATAGAGTTGCTGCGACGCGGCCCCTTTGACCACCGTTGCAATCGCTTTCATCAACTTACTCCCCAAACCCTCAGTGTACATGAGGTTTAGTTTTTTTGAAGCTTGCCAATGGCAATTTTCATACCAAAGCCTGGCGTTAATACTCAAGAAACCTTGGTTATGAGCCCAATCTGGCGGGCTTCGAAACAAATCAAACAACCAGGTGTTAAACTGGGCACGGAAACCAAACCGAGTGCCAAGCTTCGACGCCGTAGTGCCCTATCGGCAACGTTGACGTAAGATAGCTTTTGACCTGCCAAACACCGAATTGGGCGTCGGTAGCAAGTGACGTACTTTGCCACGAACGCCATTAAGTGCACCTGCGGAAAAAGGCGCGGGGTTTGAGTAATTTACCAAACAACGAACCAGCCGATACGCATGAGGATTCTGATGTGCATTTGATGCTGCGCGTTCAGCAAGATGATCCGGTCGCCTACGAGCTGTTGATCCAGACTTACCAAATGCGGTTGATCCGCTTTCTACAAAATCTGGTCGGCTCCGAATCGTCCGCAGAAGACCTCGCCCAAGACGTTTTTCTCCGCGTCTGGCGCGCCCGGAAGGGATACCAACCGACCGCTAAGTTTGCCACCTGGCTATTTCACATCGCACACAATGTCGCCAGCAACGCCGTCCGCGACCGCAAGCGACGCAAAGAGTATCAAGTCGCTAACCCCGATCCGAATCAATCTGCCGTGCTGTCTATTGAACAAATGGCTGTAGCCTCGACCGGTGCAATGCCCATTCGCAAACTTGATAAAGCGGAACGTGCTGACATGGTCCGCCTGGCCGTTGAGTCGCTCAATGATCGTCAGCGCGAAGCCATGCTGCTCAGTAAATTCGAAGGCCTTTGTTACCAAGAAATTGCCGACACGATGGAATTGACCGTGCAAGCGGTGAAGTCCTTGCTCAGTCGAGCGCGCGTGAACCTCAAAGTGTTGCTTGAACCTTATTTGGACTACGGCCAATTGCCCGGTACGCAATTGCCCGGTACGCAGTCGCCTAGTACGCAGTCGCCTGAAGCAAGCGCTGAATTACCGAAAGAGCAGGAGTAATGGAATGTTCCAACAAGCTTGGGTTAGATTGACCGTACAAAGAAGGTGTTGGTTGACTGGGGCTGAGTCCTCAATGCCCCGGCAACGTGAGGTGCCGCAATGAATAGTGAATTTGATGACGAGGCTTTGGTCGCCTATTTAGATGGCGAACTTGACGCAGAACAAACCCAGAAGATTGACCAGCAGATCGCCACGCATCCCGATCTTCGCGATCGCATCAAGCAATTGCGAATGACTTGGGACTTGCTGGAAGAACTGCCCGTCGATCCGCCCAGCCCGCGGTTTGCAGAAACAACGCTGGAGATGGCCGCGCTTTCATCTGCAGCCGAACAAAAATCCGGCTTGCGCCTGCTGTTCAGCAATTTCACTCGTATCGTTATCGTGGCAATTCCGCTGTTGTTTCTCGCTGGCTTCGTTGTTTCTCGTATCAATCAAAGTCGAATCGAGCGGCAACTCCTGCGCGATCTGCCGATCCTGGTCGATTGGCGTTCGCTGTCCAATATTGATTCGTTGGAATGGTTAGAGGTTTTGGTGAGCGAACCCGGCTTGGTACCCGCTTTCAATGATGTCGAACTCGGTTTGGTGGGCGATGGTGCGGTGCCAATTCCATTGAATGGGCGGCGTGAGTGGGTAAAGAAACTTGACGCTGCTGATCGAGGTCGATTGAGTGTTAACTTAAGGGAGTTTCAGCAGCGCGAGCCTTCGCGGCAATCAGAGCTGCGTAAGATTGTCGAGAGCATTTATTCAGATCCTGCCACCAAGCAAACGTATCTTGCCGCCGCCCGCAGTTACGAATTATTATTGCAAAAACAGAGTATGACGCAGCGGTCCAGCCTGTTTGACTTGCCGCTGGAGAATCGAAAAAGCGAGCTACTGCATCTAATTAGCTCATACATGGCTGAGCAGTTTGCCAAGAAAATACCAACCGCAGACGCAACCGCCATCGAGAGCTGGGCCGAGAATATGCAACTCAAATACACGATTGTTCACGGGCATTACGACGCATTGAAAGACGTCAACATGGACCTCCATGCAAACCTCGCAGGTTGCGAAATCAAAATGGCAGATTTCGAAGATCTAGCGTCCAGAATGTCTCCGGAAGCCAGGAACATCTTGCATGGCTTGAACAGCACCGAGGCCTACGTCGACACGCTCGTCTATTGGATTCGCGCACTGACCTACCCAAACGAAGCCAGCGGAGAACGCATCAGTACCGAAAAACTCAAAGAACTCTACATGAAACTATCCGGTTCGCAGCAAGATCAAGTCGATCTACTCCAACCCGAACAAGCCAAGAGTTCGCTGCGCAAGCTCAGCAAACCGCGTGCAGTCCTCCAAACTACCGAATCGTAGTTTGATATCGACTACGGAAGAATTTCTAAGTTGCTCGTCACCCGACCATTGCTTGTATTGGGAACCTGTTCAACGAACTACTGGTGCGTACGAATCGAGGTACCGGGGCGAATGCAGGCATTCTACCGGCAACGCTTCACCACACCGGGTGGGACTTCTTGACGGCGAGATTCTGTTTACTTCAGTTGGCCAACTTGGTATGTCGATAGGAGATGTGGTGTCCAAATCGACGCAAACGTGCGTTTTGCACTGCACTCAAACGCCAAACCGACCATTTCCTGTGAGCACCAAAAGAATGTTAAGAACAGCACTGTCGATTACCCTTTGCGTCACCAGTCTTTCCACGGTTCTCGCACCTTCCGTTTACGGTCAAACCCGAACCGGACAGGGCGCCGTCGTCGGCGGTGCTACCGGCGCGGTCATCGGTGGGATCATTGGTCACCAAAACCATGAGACACCTGAAGGCGCGCTGATCGGTGGTGCCGTAGGTGCGATCGCCGGCGGGCTCCTCGGTCGCAGTCAGGACAACCACATCGCCCGTGATCGCTACAATCAACAGCAAGCCTATAATCAAGGTCGCTATGCGCAGCAACAAGTTGTCATGGCTTCCGGTGTCAACATGAACGACGTAATCTCCATGTCACGTAGCGGCCTGAGCGAACAACTGATCATCAACCACGTGAATACAAAAGGTGTTCAGCGCCGCCTCGAAGTTTCAGAGATCATCGCCATGCATCAACAAGGCGTGAGCGACTATGTGATCAGCGCCATGCAGTCCGCTCCGCTGGCCACTCAAGTCGCCGCCCCCTACCCTGCTCAGCAAATCGTAACGCAACCATCCACCGTGATTGTTCGCGAACAACCCGTCTATTACAACACGCCAGTGATCACCGAGACTTACTATCAACCGGTTCCCGCCTACCATCACGGACACTCGCATTACTATGCACCCCGCGGTCGTTTCTAAATTCCTAAGTGCAATTAGATTAGCGTAACCACGTAGGCGAGTCTCTCCGAGACTCGTGGCAATCAGCGTCTCGGAGAGACGCTGCTACGTGCTTTTTAAAAACAAATTTTTGCCTGTTGGGTGCTTAAGCTGTTGCAACCAGCAGTTCTTCAATCAGTTCTTCTGGAATTCCTATAGGCAAGACGACGATTTCTCCGAGGAATTTTGCTCCAGTAGGTAGTCCCATCGCAGGCTTGCGGGCGACGAAAGTTAACGTCGCTTCAGCTCGAAAAGTGTTCGCGCTTTGCTCTCCAGTCGCTGCGTCCCAGCCTGTCGGTATGTCGATCGCGATGCGCTGAGCCGTGGTTTGATTCGCCAATTCGATCCAGTCGCCCAACGGTGCTTTCGGCTCGCCTGAGGCCCCAGTGCCTAGCATTGCATCGATGATCACCGTAGCCGAGGCGATCCACGGAGCAAGTGTCGAATACAGCGAAGCAGCTGGCCGTACTTCGTTCCACTCCAGCAAATCGCGACTGCCCCCAGCGATCAAGATCTCAAGATTCGATCGAGCGTCCGCCGACATTTTTTCAGCGGGTCCTAACACTGCCACCCGGCAAGTCCAGCCGAGAACTCGCAAGTGCCTTGCGATCGCTAGCCCGTCGCCACCGTTATTGCCACGCCCGCAGAGGATGAGTGCATTGTCGCCCTCTGGAAATCGATCTTCAAGCCAACCTACGCAGCCGAGCGCCGCATTCTCCATGAGCACCAACGAGTTCATGCGATAACGCTCAACTGCCACGCGGTCCACTTCACGAATTTGTGCAACGGTCAGAATGCGCTCCGACAACTGCTTCCAGGCTGTACTTGTTCGAGGCATTGGTTATTATCGATGAAAATGGTTGCGACCCTCAAACCCTTAAAGACACTATAAGTATATGCCACTCTACGAATACCACTGCAAAGAATGTCTACGCGAATCCGAAGTGCTTGTGCGGGGTGCCGAAAAGCCCGAATGCCCGGCGTGCGGATCAAAGAAAATGGAAAAGCTTCTGAGCGTTAGCGCCGCACCGAATATCAACGGCTCAAGCCTCCCAACCACTTCCGCACCTCCAACCTGCGGTCGCCCCCAATGCGGCTCCGGTTGCATGTTTGAATAGCTCTGCGACTGCGATGGTTAACTACGTTTTCAAATCAGCGAGTGCCGCACGCTCGGGACGCTGTTTGTAAAACTCGTCCAGTGGATAGCAACCGCTCACCATTCCATTTCGCGGTGCAGTTGTACATTCGCTAAAAGTTCGGCAAACGAGTTTGCGTTCGGGGTGTTTTCCTGCAAGCGAATCGGCTGGCATTCGAGGGTACGACAACACCATGCGTCCCAGCCCGACGATATCAACGAGCCCTTGGCGCACCGCAGCCTGTGCCACCAGCGGCAAGTAATCTTGCAGGTACGAGTAACCGGTACCCACTAACGGCAAATCGGGAATCAGCTTTTTGATCGCAGCCACGGTCTGAATCTGACGCGCAACGCCCAGCAGCGGATCTTCGGGCGGTTGATAGCCGTCGCTGGGAGGAAAAATCGCTGGACGTTGAATGTGAGGATTGTAGTATGGGCTGCCGCACGACAGGTTGACGGCAATTACACCCAATTCACGCAACCATTTGAGCAATCGTAGCGGCTCTTCCAAATCGATCTGCATGGGATCGTCGGGGCTGTTTCCAAAGCCGTAGAGGTAGGGCTGGTTGGCAGGCCATGACATGGGGCTGCCGACATCGTCCGATTGTTGATATGGCAACATGTCAAAGATACTCAGTCTGACACCAATCAGCAGTCCTGGGCATTCGCTCTTCACACGTTCAATGATCGTCCGCAAGATGAGAGTTCGCCCATTGAGATCGCCACCGAATTTCCCCGGCCGCACTCGCGCACTCAAGAACTCGTGTAACAAGTAACCGTGACAGGCCTTTACGTCTACGAATTCAAACCCAACCCGCTGCGCTAATTTTGCCGCTGACACGTAGCCATCGATCAATCGCTCAAGATCGCTATCGGTCCAAACGACAGCCTCATTCTTCGGATCGATCTTGAACTTAGCATCCAGTAGTGGGTGGTGGTAAGCGATGCGAGGCTCCCATTTCTTGTGATCGTTTGGTTTGCAGAAACGCCCCGAATGCGTTAACTGCAATCCGACCAGCAAATCATCGGTGCTGCCACAGTGTGCGCGATGGGCTTGTTGTAAAGTCGTGAGCAGTATGCGCAAGCCGGCTTCATTCGAGTCCATCGCCAGCGTTTGATTCGGGTTCGCTCGGCCGTCGAGTTGAACCGCAGCCGCTTCGCCGCCCCAGATCAGCTTTGCGCCGCTCTCGCCAAAGCGTTGCCAGCGACGAATGGTTAATTCCGTTGGGGTCCCATCGGTGTTTGCGTCCCAGCCTTCCATCGGATGAATGCACCAGCGATTTCCAACAGTCTTGGAACCTAGTTGAATCGACGCGGCAAGCGGCGAACCCTGCTCGGCGGATAATACCTTGTCATCGCATGGTAGCGAAACAGCCAACTCCCCAAGCCGCTCACGAAAGCGCGCGACCGTCTTCAGTTGAGCGACTTTCACATACTTGGTTGCTTTCGGTTCCGCCATGAATTGCACTAATCTTCTTGCTCGAGAGTCAATTGTACATGCGACAGACGAAACGTACGGCGCGATCCGTCTGCATAAAACTCGACGGTTACAGCTCGCTTGGGCCCGTTGCCGCTTGCCTCGGTGATGCGGCCGCTTCCAAATTGTGGGTGCGTCACAACACAGTTCAGTTGATAAGCCGACCAATTCCGAGCGTGTGTCACTGAGTCGCTCATTGCGTCTGCGACCTGCGACCCTAGCTTAAGCCGCTTGCCAAGTTTCGCTAGCCGATTCTTCAATTCCTCTGCGGGCAATTGGCAGGCATCATCAAAGTCCACCGAGCTGTCGCCAAACTCTTCAGCAGTCTCGATTTGGCTGAATTCGTCGTCACCAAAGCCCGAACTGCCGTGATAGTACTCGTCCAAATTCTCGGTGTGATCTACAACGGTCATCTCGCCACGAGGTAATTCCATGAGAAACGAACTTGGTACGCCAGAACCTTGATTCCCAAACCCACGGCTCTTCGCGCAGCTCAATTGCAGATGGTCTTTCGCGCGCGTGATGCCCACAAACAATAACCGACGTTCTTCCTCAATCGCCAACGGATCTTCTTTCGTTCGTGCATGCGGCAGAATATTCTCTTCGAGCGCGATCACAAACACGATCGGAAATTCAAGTCCCTTGGCGGCGTGCAGTGTCATCACGGTGACCATGTCGCTATCATTCGTCAAGCGATCGGTATCGGATTGCAACGCGGCGTACTCCAAAAACACTTCCAGCGCCGGTCGCTCCTCGTCGCCAGCCTGATCCAATTCATTCGCCTCAGCCAGCAATTCATCCAAGTTCACGGACAGCTCGTGTGCATCGGTCTCACTGGCCGCCGACTTAGTCAAGAAGTCTCGATACTGCGTCAGATCAATGGTGGCTTGAATCAGTTCTAACAGCGAACCTCGTGACAGCGTGCAAAGTTGCTCGTAAATCTTGAGAAAGCCAGCGACCGCCGAGTTTGCTCGTTTTGCCAAGCTATTGGATTGAACCGCCATGCGACTCGCTTCCAGCAAAGAGACTCGCCGTCGCGCCGCCAGCTCGGTTAACGTCGCTATCGTCTTCTTGCCAACTCCACGCGGCGGAGCATTGATTGCCCGTACCAAGGCGATGTCGTCTGCCGGATTGTTGATCAGCAGCAGATAAGCCACCAGGTCTTTGATCTCTTTGCGCAAATAAAACCGATAACCGCCGATCAGCTGGTATGCCATCTGCCGGCGTAACAAAGCTTGCTCGATCAATCTGGATTGCGCATTGGTGCGGTACAGAATCGCTACATCGTGCAAGTGATAATCGCCTTCGTTTACAAAAGCGGAGATTTGATCCGCCACATCTTCTGCTTCCTGCCGAGCTGTAGGGTAGATGCACAAGCGCACAGGCCGACCGCTCGCGCGCGAAGGAACAAGCACCTTTTCTTTTCGAAATTCGTTGTTGCGAATTAAACAATCTGCGGCTGACAGAATCTCCGGCGTGCTGCGATAGTTTTGTTCTAATCTAATGACTCGCAAGTCCTCATAGTCCCGCTCCAGATTCGAAACGTTTTTCAAGTTGGCCCCGCGCCAACCGTAAATCGATTGATCAGGATCCCCAGTCGCCACCAAGTTCGGATAATCGATACTCAAATGCCGCACGATGACGTACTGCGCGAGGTTCGTGTCTTGATATTCGTCAACCATCAAGTAACGATATCGCCCGTCGAGCTGCTGACGCAAATCGGGGCTCGAGCGCAGCAGCGTGGCGACGTGCATCAAGATGTCATCAAAGTCCACCGCGCCGCATTGGATCAATCGCTGTTGGTAAAATGGATAAACCTGCGATACCGAATGCTCGTCGCTCGAAAGGGCTTCGGCTTGCAAGATTTCAGGCGTCACCAAACGGTTTTTGAAGTAGCTGATTCGGCTCGCTAATTTGCCGAGCGACGTGTGCGACATGTCGAACTTGGCCTCGGTGACCGCCTCCTTGAGTGCCGCTTCAGCGTCTTGCACATCGTAGATGCTAAAGCCGTCGGGTAAGCCGACCAGCCTCGCGTAGCGTCGCAAGATCCTGACACAGAAACTGTGAAACGTACCCAGCCAAACGTCATCATTTCCCACCAGTCGCTGCAATCGGCCACGCATTTCCTGAGCGGCTTTATTGGTAAACGTCAGACCGAGGATCGATGTCGGACTAACGCCCTGTTCAATTAAGTAAGCGATGCGGTGGGTGATCACACGCGTCTTGCCGCTGCCAGGACCCGCCAGCACCAACAGGGGCCCGTCAACGTGGGTAACCGCAGCTACTTGCGTGGCATTCAACCCGTGAATCAAAGCGGAATCAGTTGTGCTCATTGCGGTCGTCGGTTGCTAGCAAAGTGATTTCGTCGGAGGTTGTCAGCGATGTTTGACACCGAGGAGTTTGACACACTGGAGTAGGCTCGTTTACAGACTACCGTTATACTCTTTGCCCGACGGCTTCGGAACGAGCCGAAGCGCAAACACTTAAAGCGATTTGACCCAGAAGGACCTAAACATGTCGCAGACTCGTATTCCCCTTAGTCAAGCCGAAGAACACGCTCGTTTGCTCCGCGAACGCTTGGAACTGAGCACGGCGGAGATTGGCTTGACCGTCCGCACTACCAACTGCTTGGAAGAACGCGGTATCTTTACGGTACGCGATCTACTGCGCAGCACACCGAAGGAATTGCTCAGCATTTCCAACTTTGGTGAAAAGACTCTTGAGGAAGTTTACATTGCGCTCGAAAAGATCGGTTATCCAAGGCCCAGCCGCCGCGCGGTAGGTACGCCGAAATAGTTCTTTGCAGACTTGTTGCATTCCTAAGTATTGGAACACCAACAGCCCGAGACTGTCGGGCTGTTTTAGGCACAATTTACATCAGACTAACTGATGTCGAGAAGATTCTTACAAACTGCTCAATAGTTTTCGCAATGGATTCTTGCTGTTTGCCCCTTTGATTCGACGGCGGAGAAAATCCAACCGTGGATCGTCTGGATCCGCGAATTTAAGGAGCGCCTCAAAGGCGAGCTGTGCAGCCTCAGGATTTTTCTCCAGAAGGGCAACATCGATTTGTGCAATAAATAGCGAAACCGCTTCAGTAGTATTCAACTTTCTCGCGTTGAATACCGACGTGAGAAAACCATGTGCAGTCTTAAAATCGCTATCTTGGGCGGCCAACTGTGCTAACGCAATCGGAGCCATCAAGTAGCTGGGGGATTCCTGATGGAGCTTTCGCAAACGTTCTATCGCGTTTACCCTACCCTGAGCGCCGTCACGGTTCAACCAAATGACACAGGTATTGTGTATCGCGGTGGCATTGGTTGGGTCCTCTGTGAGAGCGTTTTGGTAAATAGCTTCCGCTCGATCAAATTCCCCTGCCCGCTGCGCAACAACTCCCTCGTCTAAAATCGCCCAAACTCGCTCTGAATAATTCAGGTTTTCAGGTTCCGGTGTAATCTCTGCGTCCAGGACGAGCACCTCTGTCCACTTGCCATTTGAGTAGAAGCGATGAGGCCCCACGTCCAGGACATTCGTCTTTTTAAGAAACGACAAAACGTCAAAGCGTAACTTGTCAGGCCCGCGCGAACCCAAGGCAAACTTCATCAGCCCGTCAATTAGCTGCGGACTAAAGTCAACCATCGCCAGCTTGGCCGCGACTTCACGACCGAACGGATCGCCACGATCCAACAAGGCTGGAATCAAAACTGCGAAGGCTGGAAACTCAGCCAGCAATCGTTCGTGATCGCCACTTTTCATGCACTGGATTGCTTTATCGATTTGTTCGCTCGGGATCCACTTGCCGAACGAATCGGCCCACGGAGCGTGTCCTCCTCCCGTTTCTAAATCTAGTAAATTTTCACGTGCATCCGAATAACTGGGGAAAAGCGCCAAACATTTCTTCCAATGCGAACGTGCCCCGGTTTCGTCACCTAATCGGCACTTTGCATAGGCCAGATAGTGATGTTGCATCGCGAGACTTCTCTTGTCGCCGCCTTTGTTGCGAACCCCCTCCGTTGCCAACGCAAGGATGTCCCCATCATTCCCCAAGTAGGCTAACGTCTCAAGGGTAACCGTCAGTGAATCTGGATCGGTAGGTGGATCCGTCACCAAATGCTTGGCTATTTCTTGAGCTTCTTGAACGCGACCGGTTAGGAAATATAGTTTCGTCAGCGTGGCCTCTGCAAAGCGATTAGCCGGAACGAGTTTTCGAGTGGCTTCCACCACAGCCACAGCTTCTGCCATACGACCGGTTTGGAAGTAAGCGATCGCCAAGTTGTTTCTGGCGGGTACAAAACTTGGTGCTAACGCAAGCAGTTCCTCACATTTAGCCGCACTCGACCGCAAATCGCCCCGTTGTACGAAACTCAAGGCGCGTTCATGAATCATGGTCCATGCGATCGCGTGTTCCATCGGAAATCCAAACACCCTGATTTTATTCTCTACTTCAGGTACAAGTATTTCCAGAGCATTCCGCGCTCGAACGGCATTTTCGTTTTCAGGCCATCGTTCGACAAACGCTTGATAACTGACCATCGCGGTTGCCGTGCGTCCGCAGAACATCGATTCTTGGGCGAACAAAATGTGCGCGCTTGGGTCGCGCGGATTCAGTTTCATTAAACGCTCAGCGACATCACAACATTCTTCGTGTTGGCGCGTCGTCTGATACAAGAACAGCAGTACTTCAAGCACTTCGACATTACCGCTGCCAGGTCTGTCCAGTGGCTTGAGCAGCGTTTCGGCTTCGGCAAAATCGCGAGACTGAATTAGTCTATACGCCTCATCGAGCCGATCCAGCAGTTTCCGCGACAGTTTTGTAGGAGCTACCTCGCGTTTTCGGAGCTCGCGTTTGTTGCGTCGCTCCTGCTTCTTACGTTCGTTTCTCGCACTGCCCTGCTTCCAGTTATTCATGTGAGTATCCTTTTCACGAACTGAATTGACCCTACGAGCGAACAGTATACCCCTCGCGCCGCGGTGAAGTCTCGCGGATGCACGCATACGAAGTAAGTTTTTTTAGGAACGACCTTTGATTTGGCAAATTCTGTCAACTTGGGGTATTATTCGTACATGGAGAGCATCACCAAGAATGTCCGCGATATCAGCCTACCTGACACGCTCGCATTGGAGCATGTCATCGGTCGGCAATTGGCTGAAATCCAACAAGTCACTATTCAGATTTGTAGTCTCAAACTTCAGCATGAACCGGCAGTGACCGAAACTGAATCGGCTCATGGGCTGCCACGTGGGCGTCCGACTAAGCAATCATTCGCAGTGTTTACCAAACGTTTGCGACGATGCCGACCAGTTGAATTGCTGAATTGGGGTGGTAGAGGTCGTGGGTTCAAATCCCGCCAGCCCGACATTAAGAAACCCTGCAATTCCCTCGGAAATTGCGGGGTTTTTTTGCTTTTCGGTTTTGCTCCGCGACTATTGATTCAGACAAATGCACGAATCAATGTACGTAACGCGGAACAAGCCATGCCACGTCAGAGTAAGCCCTATTTCCGACAACAGACCAAAAGCTGGTATTGCTCGATCAACGGAAAACAAGTCTCGCTCGGAAAAAACAAGTCGGAGGCCTTCGATAAGTTCTACGAATTGATGGGCCGGAAGGACGATCTCCGTTCTGATTCCAGTACCGTCTATCAGCTTACCCAGACGTATTTGGATTGGTGTCAAAACAACAAAAAGCCGAGCACTTACGCCAAGCATCTCCACTATCTAAAGTCATTCGTCGATTCCACCGGGAAACGACTAAAAGTGGGGCAAGTGCGAAAACTGCACCTGACCAAATGGTTTGAGGGCAAAAATTGGAGTTCAACCACCAAGAACGATGCTGTGGGTGTCGTGAAACGTGCATTCAACTGGGCTACCGAGGAAGGTTACTTTACGTACAACCCGATCGCCCAAGTTCGAAAGCCACCAGCAAAACGTCGCGACATTTTTTACACAGCTAAACAATGGGAAACAATTCGCAACGCAGCCAAAGGACCGATCGTGGATCTGCTGGATTTTCTCTGGTCGACAGGTTGTCGTCCGCAAGAGGCTCGCATTCTCGAAACGAGGCACGTTCATGATGAGATAATCATCTTCGATACCGAGGAAAGTAAAGGTGAGGAGTATCTCCGGAACTGATACAGCGATGCAGGACCTTGTCAAAGTCTTCCTGACCAGCCCCAACGTCGTACGGCAAAAGATGCAGGATGCCTCGAAGATCTGTATAACCATGGCCGGAGAAGGCAATCAGAACCAAATCATCAGGAGTTACCTTCTGCAACTGATCGGCGTTCAAGAGCTTGGCTTTGTTCTCTTCAGACACATCATGGCCGCTCAACAACTGGAGAACGGTGCGAAGGTTTTCGCGAGTGGCCGTGAGCGGTGCATTCCCTGTCTCTGACGTCAGCAGAACTGGCACAACCTCGTACTGAGGAAGCGACCTACTCAACTCTTCAACCGTCAGTCGCGCATCGTTAGCTGCAAACTTTAGGTTCCATTTTGCATTCTCTGAAACGCTGACACCCATCCCTATCAAATATGCTCTAGGCGTCGTTGTAGTGGGATTCGCAGGTGCCTCAAAAGTGAAGGGAGCCGTCTCGCTCTTGACGCGATCTTCGTTGAATGCGTAGGCCGTGAATTCTACTGGTCCAGCAGAATCGCGGTGACTCAAAAATCGCCCGTGCTTGCATATCAGTGATTTCCGGGTAGCTCAGCAACAGTCGCACCCCCCGGTGCCCCAACATCG
>JANLQO010000107.1:0-6289 GCA_031367855.1 Planctomycetia bacterium
GGAATCGCAGCCAAGATGCAAAGGAATTGGTCAGACGACTCAAAGTTCCCGCGCTCCCACTTGACCTCAGGGCCTTTGCATCTAGGCTGCAATTCCCAGATTGTGGGTTCGCTGGTATTTTTTTATTGTCCGTTTGCCTAATGCGAACTGCATCGCAGCCATCATTCAGTACGATGATTCTGGATACATCTCCGATAAGGATGCCGCATCGATCAACTTTAGCGATTTGATGAAGTCAATGCAGGAAGGAGAAAAGGAAATGAATGAGCAACGCCTGGCTCAAGGCTTTCCTGGCATTCATCTAGTCGGTTGGGCAGAACCGCCACACTATGATAACGCGACCAATAAAGTTTACTGGGCGAAGGAGATCTCTTTTGATGGTGAGCCTGAACGGACTCTGAACTACTGCATTCGCGCTTTAGGGCGACAGGGTGTGCTGGAATTGAATTTTGTCGGATCGATCAAGCAACTGCCCGCAGTGAAAGAGTTGGCACCCGAAGTTCTTAAAGCGGTGTCGTTCACCTCGGGCAACCAGTACGCCGACTTCAACGCAAACACCGATAAAGTTGCGGGTTATGGCATCGCAGCTTTGGTCGCCGGCGGAGTGGCCGCCAAAGCCGGGTTGTTCAAATTCTTGCTAGTCGGGCTGCTAGCGGCCAAGAAATTTGTAGTCATAGGTGTCATCGCGCTCGTGGCGTTCATTAGCAAACTGTTTTCTTGGCGCAAGAAAGCCGCAGATCGCTTCGAAGCTTGATGCACAGAAAACGCTCGCAGAATATTCGGGGCATCCGAATTGAGAGTGCGCCCCCTACAATCGATGTGTTTTTGGTGGGTCGCTTCTGCCGGATGCGACCTGAGCCTCAGTGCGGTCACGCTCGGCAAGCGTGACCCACCGAAAACAATCGGTGCGCTTCGAGAACTGCTCCGTGTCACTCAATAGTACGGTATTCTCGGAAGATGCGAATATACTGAATTTCACCGGGCCTTTACCGTGCCGTCCAGCCGCCGTCGACCGAAAGTAGGCTGCCCGTGGTGTAGCTGCTGGCAGGGCTGGCCAGATAAATCGCTGCGCCTTGGATCTCTTCCAAGTTTCCCCAGCGATCGAGTGCGGTCGCGCCGACGATGAAACGGCGAGCCTCTTCGCTGTCCTTGATCGATTCATTGATCTCCGTCAAAAACGGTCCAGGACAAATGGCATTGCAGGTGATATTGAACGGTGCAAGTTCGAGGCCGAGCGTGCGGGTCAACTGCACTACGGCGCCCTTGCTGCTCGCATAAGGCGTTCGATTAGCTAAGCCGACAACTCCCAGCGCGCTGGCAAGATTGACGATGCGACCGTATTTAGCTTTTTTCATTATCGGAACAACAGCGCGGCAAGCATTCCAAGTTCCATAAACATTGGTCTTCATCACGGCGTCAAACTGATCGGGTGTTACTTCATCGATCGGTCCGCGAATATTGATGCCGGCGCTGTTGATGAGTATATCGATACGTCGCCACCGAATCATGGCGGCTTGCATCGTGAGTTCCAGGGCTATGGGATCATTTACGTCAGCGGCATGACCAACGGCGTCAACTTCATAAAGGTCGGCAATCTCTTGGGCCGCCTCGATCGCTTGATTGGTACTGCGACTGACCAACATCACGCGAGCGCCCGCCGAAGCCAAGCCCGCGGCCATAGCGAGGCCCAACCCTTTTGAGCCGCCAGTAACAACAGCGGTCTGTCCGTCGAGTCGAAATTGTCGAATACCAGGAAAGTCGACGTGCGGTGCTGACATGCGAGAGCCTTCGTTCGATAGAGGTTAGCTTAGGTCTTCGATCGTATAGAGTATCCGGTCAACGATTTCGTCTGTGGTGGCGGGATTAAAAAACACCGCCTTCCAAGCCGGAATTTCAATGCCGTGTGGATTGTAACCATAATTGGTAGTAAATCCGAGCTTAGGATCGATGGCTGGATCGATCATTTTTTCCCGCTTCTCGAACATCCGCCGCACTTCGCCGAAATATCGCGTGCGCTGCTCCTCAGTCAGCGTGCCCGCCTGCAGACGTTCGAAAATCTCAGCTCCATTGCGACCTTTGGGCAATACCCACCAATTCACGCTCGCGCCGACCGTTCCGAGATTGAGCACGCGGCAGAATTCGAGTTTCAACAAGCCTTGCTTCAGGCGCTCCGCCAATTCGATACTGCGCGCAGTCAACATTTGCCAGCCGATCAAGCCGATGCTGTTGAGCGAAGCCATCACGCAGTACGGTCCAATCGCCGGCCGCGAACATTCCAATGTAAACAAGGCCGGATCACGACGCGCGTCGGCTTCTGAGAAGTAGGGGGTGTCATGCACCGTTCGCGACAAGAACTTCAGATCCTCGCGTCGATTGACAATGAACGCACTCGAAGGATAGTGGCCGCGACCCATCTTGTGAAAATCGAGCGTAACACTATCCGCGTGCTGAAGGCCGAGACAGTGCTTCTGAATTTGCTTAATTACCGGCAACAACTGCGCAGTAAATTTCAGTGGATTCGATTCAGTTTGATATTCAGTTAAAAATGTCAGCGCCCAGCCGACGGCGGCATCGACGTGCAATTGTGGAACGGGTTGCGAGTGCTTTGCGGCCACTTCCTCGATCACTCGGCGAATACCGGCAACATCGTCAAGTCCAAAGCCGTCGGTGGTCCCAAAAGTCGCGATCACGTACGCCACCAGCGTCTGTTGGCCGTAGAGTTCCTCAAGTCTCTGGGCGAGCAAATCCAATCGCATGGCCAAATTTTCATCGGTGGGAATTTCGATCAGTTGCTGTGTACCCAGGCCGCACCAACCAGCGACGGTACGATTTGAATAGTGACTGGCCGATGAGCAGATTCCGACGATACGCTGCGCTCCAAGTCCTTGGTGCATCGCCCCAGGCAGAACTTTTTCGATTCCGATCCGCGCGCCATACAAGTTAGAGATGGTTCCCCCGATCGTGAACACACCCCAAGGATCCTGAGTGTGGTAGAAAATCAGGTTTGCCAGCGCGGTAATAACTTTAACCTCGAGTTCATTCGAGCGTTGGCTATATCGATCCGTACACAGGTTGGGGTTTTTCAGCAAACACGCGAAGGCACCGATGAGAGACGCATGATTGGCCGGCCCACGCACGTTTTCCAAATGCAGCGGACTGTTCCAACTGTCCGTTCCCCAAAAATAGGGAAAAATTGCATCGCGTGCGTCCTTCAAATTTCCCGGTAGCAGATGGATCTCCGGATTCGCCTGAGCGGTTTCGTAATTTTGGGACATAATCCGCGACGGCGACTGCGCGTCCTCGGCCGCTGCCGCAGACAGCAATTCGTCGACAACAGAAAGAATCGCAGCTTGATCCCATTCGAAAAAGGTTTCGATTAACTTGTTATATTTTTCACGATCCACAATGTCCACTTTCATTTATGGGCATTCACTTCCATCATGTAAGCCGTGAACAGCTTGCAGCTCTTGACGGCCTTTGAAAGCGATTGCTACTTATTTGGAGGAAATCCCGTTGTTTCGATTGGACGGCAAAACAGCTTTGATCACCGGCGGAACTCAAGGTGTCGGAGCCGCGATCGCGGAGGCACTCGCGCAATCCGGTTGCGACATTGTATTGCATGGACTGCAAGATGATGATGCCTCGCAACAAACGAAAGCGAACTGTATGCGGTTTGGCGGAAAAGTCAGTAGCGTGTTTTGCGACTTGGCGGGACCAACCGCCCAGTGCGTGCAGAGTCTATTCGACCAAGCGATATCGGCCAGCGATAGTATTTCGATTCTGGTCAACAACGCAGGGACGTTTATTGACAAACCCTTTCTCGAAATGGATATCACTACCTACGAGCGCACCATGCGATTGAACCTGGCATCCGGGTACTTTTTGACTCAAGCATTTGCACGCGACTGGGTGCGTCGCAAAATCGCCGGTCGAGTACTCTTCACAGGTTCCATCAACGGCGAATTGGCTGAGCCAGACCACACGGCCTATGACGCTAGTAAAGGTGCAGTTCGAACGTTGGTACGCAGTTTGTGCGTTTCGTTGGCACCCCATGGCATCCGAGTCAACGCAATCGCGCCAGGTTTGGTCGTCACGCCTTTAACCGCCCCGGTTTTAGCCCACGACTCTGAGGCTCTGAAGTGGATGAAGCTGCACACACCGAACCGCGAAGTCCCTGGACCGGAAGTTTGCGGGGCCGCCGCCTTGTTTTTGCTCAGCGACGAGGCCCATCACGTTCACGGCCAAACATTATTAGTCGACGGCGGCATGAGCGTGTGGCAACAACCTGACTTGCCCGCGAGTGTACGCGGACATTTATGAATTGCAACTGCTGCGTCGGCTGACTTCGCTGTACAATTATCGCCCATGTAGCACCTGTATGTCGTTTTTTTGCCTTGTTGCGAGCACTGTATGCGAATCGATAGCCACCATCATTTTTGGAAGTATGACGCCAGCGAGTACGCCTGGATCAATGATTCGATGAGCGTGCTTAAACGAGATTATGGGCCTTCGGAATTGAAGCCGCTGTGCGCGGCGACCGGAATAGATGGCGTCGTATCCGTCCAAGCTAGTCAATCGTTGCTTGAAACCGAGCGGCTGATTCGGTACGCCGAAACGGAGTCGCTTGTTCAGGGTGTTATCGGCTGGGTGCCTTTGGCGAGCAGCGGTGTCGGCGAGGATTTGGACCGCTTGGCCATGTCACCCTGGCTGAAGGGTGTTCGGCACGTAGTGCAGGACGAAGCGGACCCCGAGTTCTTGATGGGTGGAGCGTTCAACGCTGGGATTCGTCGGCTAATGCGATTGAAACTAACCTACGATCTGTTGATCTACCCATGGCAACTGCCGGCGACGATCAAGTTCGTGGACATGCACCCTGAGCAGCCATTTGTTCTGGACCACATCGCCAAACCCGAAATCAATAGCACTCAATACGCTTCCAATTGGGAAATGCATCTACGAGAATTGGCCAAGCGCGAGCATGTAATCGCTTGCAAGTTCTCGGGAATCGTGACCGAGGTCCGGGACGCACAATGGTCAGTGGATTTGCTGCAGCCTTACTGGAACGTTGCCTTGGAAGCCTTTGGTCCGCAGCGGTTGATGTTCGGTAGCGATTGGCCTGTTATCTTACTGCGCTCCGACTACGCGCGCTGGGTTCAAGCTGTAGAGCAGTTGACTCGCAATTTGACGACGACAGAACAATCTGCGTTTTGGTCCGGCAATGTACAACGAGCCTATCGCCTAGCGACCTAGGTTTTAATCAACTTAACGCGCGCAAAACCTGAACTCGTTCGCCACATTTGCAAGAGAAAGAGAATATGCGAGCCATACAAATCGCTGAGCCGAAGACAATGCGACGCATCGACATCGATGAACCCGGTCGACCAGGGCCAGGTCAAGCGTTGGTGCGGACGCATCGAATGGGAGTTTGCGGTACCGACGTGAGTTGCTACTTGGGCAAGTTTCCATTCTTTGACTTTCCCAGGATTCCAGGCCATGAACTGGGCGTTGAAGTATTGGAGGTGGGCGAAAATGTGACGAATGTGATAGTGGGTGATCGCTGCAGCGTCGAACCGTATATGAACTGCGGTCAATGTTTCGCTTGCCGTCGCGGTGCGATTAACTGCTGCAGAAATTTGAAGGTCATCGGCGTGATGATGGACGGTGGCCTCTGCGATCGCTTTATCCTAAGAGCAGAGAAGCTGCATCCGTCGCAGAGACTAACCATGGAACAACTGGCGCTGGTCGAGACATTGGCCATTGGTTGTCACGCGAATGATCGAGGCGCACCGCCCGACGGTGAACATGCATTGATTATTGGTTTGGGCCCGATCGGCTTGGCGACGCTTGAGTTCGCGCGACTGACCGCGGCCAAGATCACCGTGATGGACATGAACGAGCAGCGACTAGAATTCGTGCGGAATAACTATGGCATTGAGAATACGATTCATTTCAAAGCCGACGAAAGCGAGCTCTTGAAGATGGGCGAGTTGACGGACGGCGATATGTACTCAGTTGTGACCGATGCAACGGGCAACAAGCACTCGATGTCGGGTGCATTGAACTTTGTTGCGCCCACCGGCACCTTGGTTTATGTTGGCATCACTACTGAAGAAATTGCGTTTCGGCACCCTGTTTTGCATCGCCCAGAAGCAACCATCAAGGCTTCTCGCAACGCCCTGCCACCTGATTTCACTCGCATCATCGGCTTGATCGAAAACGGTACGATCAACACGGCCCCATGGATTACCCACCGAACGTCTTTTGACGACGTAATAACACAATTTGATAG
>JANLQO010000520.1:0-21981 GCA_031367855.1 Planctomycetia bacterium
GTCCGGTTCATGGAGATGTAGAGTCTAGAACGATTGTCCGCAAGCGTTCCAGCACTCGCCAACGGTCACATCTACCAATTGCGTCGCTACCGAAAGACGAATCAAAAGCCAAGCAGTTTAAAGCCGCAGTTTAAAACCGAGCGATTGGGGACAATCGCTCTACACTCAAACTCCCACGCTCGCAGCCCTAAGCAGGCTTCGCAAAGAGATTCGTAACGCGCAGATGCTTGTCATGATGTACGGTCAGGACGCGCTCTGTGGCAGGATGCCAGTCCATGTCGCGTGTGAGTGAGGGGAGCTTAAAGCGATGGATGTCTTTTTCTGATTCGGAGTTGAAGAACAGCAGAAAACCCCCGGTGCTACCACCACAAGCCGCCATTGCAGTACCGTCGGTTAAGCAGCACACTCGCCAGATTACGCCCCCTGGGATACCGTCGCAGATGTGACTTTTCAGCAACGCGCTATCGCTGTTGGCAAATCGCAGTAGCAGTGGTTCATGGACAGCACCCAAAGGATTTGTGCCTTTGTACAACCCGCCGGCCAGTAACTGCACGCCGTCCGGCGTCAAAGCCAAACTGCGCACGCCGCCAAAGTCAACGCGTTGGCCACCTTCGTAAGTGTGCAGAGGCTTGGCATCGAACGACTTGGCAATCTGCTTGCTGGCGATGTTCCACATGTGGATCTTGCCGCCGAGATCGCCTGTCAACAGATGTTGGTTATCGGGATGAAACAGCACACTGTAAATGTGCTTCTCGTGTCCACCCCACTCAGCCACCTTCTCGCCGCTGGCCATGTCCCACAGGCGAATTATCAAATCGTTGCCAACCGAAACCAAACGATTGCCATCTGGGCTGATATCGATCGCGCGAATCCAACCCGCGTGCGCCTCGACAGTTCGCGTAGGCTTCGGTTCGGCGTCCGTGATCGGCCACCAAATCAGCCGTCCTTCGCAGCCGCCTGACACCAACTGCTTGCCGTCAGACGTGTACCGCAACGCATGCACCCAGCTCTCGTGTGCCTTCATCACCACCTTGTCGCCGGTCGCTAAGTTCCAGCGTTGCAACGTGGAGTCCTCGGCACTCGTTACCGCTTGCAGACCATCGGGCGCAATGCGAACGGACAATAAAGGGCGCTCGTAGGCCCAATCTTGAGCAAGGTAAGCTTGTTTGATATCCATCATCGGCCCTTCGGTTGGCAGGCGGGGTTTTCGAAAGCGATTGTATGCCTGTGGCGGTCCTCCATTGTGGCACGCTTTATGCGCTTTCTAAGCGACCAGTACAACAACGGAGCCTCATGGAATACTAAGTCAACACCTTCCAAATCGGTCCGACGGCGGGATCCGCCATCGGCAGCTCGCGGCCGTCGACCAGCAGCGACTGGCCGGAATCGACTCCCACCGCGCGCAGGTACGTGTGAAACAGTTGCCCGTGATCGACTTGGCCATCGGTAACTTCGGTACCTTCTGCATTCGTTTGTCCGAACACTGCCCCGCGTGCTACTTTGCCACCGGCCATCACGACCGACCAAGCTTTCGACCAGTGATCGCGCCCATAATACAGATTGATATTCGGCGTCCGACCGAATTCACTCAGTACAACCACCAGCGTTTGATCGAGCAAGCCGCGTTCCGACAGATCGTTAACCAAGCACGCGAACGGTCGATCGAATTCACCGAGTTGTTCGATGTGAAAGTTGAAATTCTCGTTGTGTGTGTCGTAATTACTGTGGGTAACTTGCACGAACGACACGCCATTCTCCAGCAATCGTCGGGCGAGCAAACACTGGCGTCCGAAGTCGTTGTTACCATACCGCTCCAGATCAACTGCAGGTTCTTTTGCCACGTCGAACACGTCGCGACGCTCCATCAATCGCAGCGCCTGTTCGTAGCTATAGGTGTATGCGTCGGTTATTGCCGTGCGTTGGCGGCTGAGGAAATGTTCGTTCGCCTTGCGACGAAACTCGTGCCGTCGCAGTTCAGCTTGATCCGATATAGCCTCGGGCTTCACCGAGTTTTGAGGCGGTTTGTCACCTCCGAGCGAGATGCTTGAGTACTTCGGGCCCAAATAGGCCGCTTCGTTTCCGCGTCCGCCGGCGCCTCCTGGCGTGACCAAAATATGCCCTGGGAGGCCCTTGGATTCATCGCACAGCGTCCGCGCTGCGACTGCACCGATCTGCGGATAGTCCGCGGCTGGCGTTTGCCGACGACCGGTCAACATCATATAGGCGCCCTTGCCATGATCGTCTTCACTGGTATTGACCCCGCGCAGCAAGCACAAATGATGCATCTGCTTGGCTGTATATGGCAGCAGTTCGCTGATGTGAATTCCGGGAACGCTGGTCGGAATCGAACGTGTGGGGCCGCCGGTAGTAGTACCTGGTTTTGGATCCCAACTTTCTAATTGGCTCAAACCGCCGTGCATGTTAAACACGACAACCCGCATGTCGCGCTGCTGCAGCGCCTCAGCGGCAGCCCCGCGCGTCAAGCAACTGAGCCCACCGGCCATGATGCCACCACCCACGGTTCCCAGGAACCGCCGCCGACTCGCCGAATGCTCCTGCGACTGACAAGCATACTTAGCACGCATGTTCACCTCCAAGTAGAAGTAGACTACTCAATTCACAAACCGAAACTCGACGCTGGCTAGCAATCCCCAAACCATTTCCTGTATTACTGCATTGCGACCTTCGCCGGACGCAACGATTTGTTCATTCACCCATTTAGCTTCATCCGCCGTTGGCTGGCGAGCCAACAACGTCCAGTAAATCGTCTTGGCAATCTCTGCATTGTCCGTCAGAGCGATCGCTTGCTGCGTCACATTATTATTGCCGGGGCCTGCCCAAGCGAAGACGTTACCCGCGTTGGCCGTGTACAGCGCCTGATCTGCCGAAGCGAAAAAGTCATCCTCAGTCTTATCGGGCCCAGAAGCGTAGAGTGAAACGTAAACGTCGGCGTTGCCTCGCAGTTTATCGAAGGCACCGCGCACCGCTTGCCGATGTCGGGCTAATTTGGCGGTTGCGTCCGCCTCAGCGGCCAAGGGCGCTTGCTTCTCTAGTTCCGCTGCTTCGGTTCGAATGTAGGCATCAAGAACTCCCGTGATGCGCAGCGTACTCCAGCACAATTGCTCGGGCGAGAGCGGTTGTAAGGCAGCTGTCGCCAACTGCCTTGAGGCGTCAGCATTGATCGCCATCCATTTCTGGTTGACGGCGGTCTTTTCGGTCGCCAGCGCCGATTCCTGAACGGCAACCGCCGCGCGAGCTGTAGCGATGCGATCATCCACAGATTTCTTTGTCGCCTGATGTGCCGTCAATGCTTGCGTTTGAGCAGCGGTGGCTGCGGTCGCGACAGCGGCCATTTGTTTGGCTGCGTCAAGCGCCGCTTGCAAAGCACCCAGTTGATTGCGGCGAGCCTCGAGTTCGGTCGTGATCGCGTTTTGAGCAGCAACGAGAGGCTCAGCGGTCGATACCAATTTGGTAGATGCGGCCAACGTATCGAGCGATTGTTGCAATTGAACGATTTCCCCGGCCTGGCGAACTTGCGCATCGCTCGCCTTAGTCAACTCGGAGGCAGCCGATTGTTCGGCCGTTTGAGCGGCCGCCAATTGCACTTGAGTGGCAGCGAGCAATTCGTTCACTGCTGGCAATTCGGATTCAATGGTCGAGATAGCTTGAGTGGCCGCAGTCACCTCGCCAGCCAAACGCATAGTCGTATCGAGCCCGTCCAACCATGCGATCACTTGTTCGTGTCCGGCAGCGATTTTTTCAATGCCCTTGAGTGCCCTACAGGCATTGGACCATTGCGTGCGAGTCGCGATCATGACTGCGTCTGCCGCTAGCAACGCCTGATGGACAGGTTGCAACTTGGCAACGATTTCTTGCACTTTAGTCGTCGTTGCGGCCAGTTCGGGCGCGGTCGCATCGTAGGCCGCTTTCGTATCTACAACCGCCTTGTCGATTTCGGCAGTGCCGGCCCGAGCCGTATCGGCTCGTTGTTTCGCGACCACAATTGCCTGCTTCAATTCAGCGTCCTCGCCGCCCGCCAGATTTGCGGCTTGTTGCAATTTTGAAGCCGATTCTTCTAGCAACGCAATGCGCGACACGGTATCGGCTTGCCGCTTCTGGGCCGTCGCCAGGACCGCACCGGCATCCGTAGATTTCTTTTTTGCCGCCAACATGGCCGCTTCTGCAGCGTCCAATTCCGTGCGAATCACCGCGCGTTCGCCTTGAATTTTACGCCACGCCGCGAGTGCTGTTTCATAGGCCATCAGCGTTTGAGATTCGCTGGCAGTCAACGCTTCCTGCTGGGCCTTCGCCTCCGCTAGTTTGGCTGAAGCCGAAGCGCGAACCAAGGAAACATTTGGATCCGCCGGTGCAATCGCCTGAGCGTTGGCCAATAACTGAGCGTTGGCCAATAAATCGAGGCGCGTGAAAGCACCGCGGCGGTAGGCCTGGGATAGAACCAACTGCCGCAAGAATTTTCGGGGGCGCATATCCGATTCAATCAGTCCATCGGCAATCAACTGCAGCAGGGCTGGATGACTGGGCGGATTGTGTGGGTGATGCATATCCAAGGGTTGCACCAAACCTCGACCAAATACCAGCGACCAGAACCGATTGGCCCAGTTAACCACAAACGCTCGATTTGCCCTCGAAGCCAATTGGTCGGCGAGTAGCTGTCGGCGACTGACCTTAGGCGGCATCGCCGCTCCCGCAAGCGAACCCGCTGGGGCTTCAGCCACGTATCTTGCATCGGGCATTTGGTATTCTTCAAACTGTTCCGTCTGTCCAACGATACGCGGTCCGCTTCGAAACGGTACGCCTTTATCGAAAACGGACTCAAACGGGGCGTCCCCTGCGGCTCGCTCGACATACAATTGAACTTTCTGATCTTTTCCCTCAGCGTCCTTGTAAGTCGCTTCGGCCAAGCCACTGGTCGAAACAAACGCCAGCAAGCCGTGATAGTCGATCTGTTTGTAGTCGTCTACAATGGGGTGATCGTGGCATTGAGCGCATTGCATATCGCGGCCTAAAAAAACGCGGCCTAAATCGCGCGTGATCAAGTTCGGATCGCCACCTCGGTCGAGGAAAAACTTTTGTGTGAATCGTTGATCGCGATTCCACCAGGGCGAATACAACATCTGCTTGACGAGCGCGTCGAACGGCACGTCGGCGGCAATTTGCTCTCGCAAATAATTGATCCAAGCCATGCGGTCGACTTGAGCATGCCCGCGTCGGAGCATCAACGAGCGATCAAGGAACGTCACAAGGTGCTCATCACACAACGGGTCGGCTAAAAATTTATCAACCCACATGGACCATCGATCAGGCGACTGTTCCGCGACGAACGCGTCCAGTTCCTCGCGCGTTGGTACAACGCCACGCAAGTCCAACGATAGTCGCCGCAGCAACTGTCCAGCGTCCGCCTCCGGTGCAGTTAGTTGTTCAGTTTCCGGCGTTAGCAACTGATCGATCCGAACCGTCAGTGATGCCGGTGTGGGCACTTGAGCAACCACTGGTTGTAGCGGTTCGACAGATTGGGGAGCGGCAGGATTCCCAGCAGGAACTTGGGCTAATGCAATAGCCAAAGGCATTACGAGCGGAAACAGCGAAACGAATGACTGCAGTGTCCAGCGAAATGCTGTCCCTCCAGGGCACTTTCGAGCCCAGACCGCAGCGCTTCCTTGAGCGGTTTTCATGGCAAACTTTCGACGGGTAGGATGACTGGGTGGGGCGGTTCAATCCTGCCAGCGACCAAACCGTTCACCTATCATCCTCCAAACTCCCTCGTCACGCAACTAGTCAACGGCAACCCAGCAGATTCGGGCCAACCCAGCAGATTCAGGCCGAATTTTTCATAGTCCTGATCAATATTTTACGTAAACGAATATCAAGCGACGAGTTACGTCGAAACTTGAAAAAACAGACTGTCGTAGCTACGTTCGCCAGAACGTGGCTTTAACTCAAAGCGGTTCACCACGTTCTGGCGAACGTAGCTACGCGCCATGAATAATCCGGGCTAGTGCTCTATCACACAGAGAAACGAGGATGTCAACTTGCTGTGACACAGGCTGGAATCCCGGGCCACATTTTCCTGTGTGGCAGTGCACTAATGCCACATCAAACAGTAATTTTGCGGTTAACATGCTTTAGAGTGCGTCCGGCGTGCCGCTGGTCCGAGACGGATACCTACTCGATCCATGCTATTTTGTCAGTGGTCTCCCGGGGCGACTCGCCTACAGGCCCTTGGCAGACTCAGGGATGTGCCACCCTAAACGGTCAACTTTATTTAACAGCCAAGTGCATTAGCGCGATCCATGACGCATCCACACCAACTTGTTCGAGCCTTATCACTTTCCGATGCCAGCGCGCTGGTCGTGGGCACGGTTATCGGAACCGGCGTGTTCCTCAAAGCCGCGCCGATGGCTCAAGAAGTGGGTTCGCCGATGTGGGTCCTGATCGCTTGGGTAGCTGCTGGTCTCCTGTCGCTGGCCGGTGCGCTGACCTACGCTGAACTTAGCGCGATGATGCCGGAAGCGGGCGGTGAATACGTTTACTTGCGAAAGTCTTATGGTGAAGCCTCAGCGTTTTTGTTCGGTTGGCAGCGTTTCATCGTGGCCGGCAGCGCATCGATCGCCAGCCTAGGCGTCGGCTTTTCGATTTTTCTCTCGACCGTCATTCCGCTCGAACACGTCTGGTTTGAGAACGATTTCAAGTTGCTCGGCCAAGCCATCCATTGGCAGTTCGGTATCAAGCAAGTGATCGGTGTCGCAGTCATTGCGTTGTTGACGGGTGTGAATTGTTTCTCAGTTGCGTTTGGCGGTAAAGTGCATGTGATCCTGACGTTGCTCAAGATTAGTGGCATCGCCTTCATTGTCTTCGGTATCTTTCTGTTTTCGAAAGGGACATCCTGGTCTAACCTCACCACGCCCAGTCAATCGCAATGGAACGGACTTTCAGCGTTCGGAACCGCCATGCTCGCCGCGTTGTGGGGCTATGACGGCTGGAACAATATGCCGATGGCGGCCGGGGAAGTTCGCGATCCGGGTCGCAACATCCCGCGGGCCTTGATTCTCGGCATGCTGGCCGTCATGGCCATCTACTGCTCGCTCAACTTGGCATACTTTTACGCTTTGCCCTTTGAGCAAGTCGCCACGTCAAACTCGACCAATTATCGCGACGCGTTGCCCGTTGCCGCCCGCGCGTCGCAGACTTTTCTCGGTGACTACGGTAGTCGTATTGTCGCCATTGTGTTTATGGTCTCCGCACTCGGTGCGCTCAATGGATCGATCCTTTCCAACGCCCGAGTACCCTTTGCGATGGCCCGCGATGGCCTGTTCTTCAAACCCTTTGGCTTGGTTCACGCGACGACACGCGTCCCCGTGCTGTGCTTGCTGATGCAAGGATTTTGGGCTTCGGTGCTCGCATTGTCAGGTACACTCGATCAACTGACTGACTGCTTGCTTTTTGCATCCTGGATTTTCTACGCGCTCGTCACCTCCAGCGTTTTTGTGATGCGTTACAAGTTCCCTGACATGGATCGTCCCTACAAAACTTGGGGCTATCCTTTCATCCCCTTGGTTTTCGTTCTCGTCGCCGCATGGCTGATCATTAATACGCTTTATACGAAGCGAATTGAATCCGTTGCGGGCCTCGTCATGATGGGTGTTGGCTTGCCGTTGTATTTGTATTTTCGGAAAAGTCGCTAAGCTATTTATAGATCCCTTTCGTTGGTCTTTTGATGCACTGGCGGTAGTCGCTGTAGAGTGGGTTGAGGAACGAAACCCACCTCAATTACCTAAATTTCGTGGGTGGGTCAGGTGCCTCGAAGCACGCTTCAAGCTACAATTTCGACCCACCCTAAAAGTTCTTCACTTGCCGTTCTTCCCTTATTCTGGGCAGAATCGTTTAACTGGAATTCAAAGATGACAGAATATCCCGATGACGCCGATGGCTCGGTTTTAGCAGATCTCGCCGCGCTCGGCATCGATATGACTCAACCGATGGACATCGAATTTCCTGTCGCAGCGCCCAATGAAGAGGCCGCCAATGCGATCGCCAGCGTGCTGATTGCCGCAGGGTACGACGCTCATGTCGAATACGACGATGGCGAACCTGAGGAGGAGGACGAGGAAGACGACGATGACGATGAATTTGTGCCAGGCTGGGATGTGTACGTAAGCACCAGCATGGTTCCGGACTACGATGAGATCGTTCGCATTCAAGCGGACCTCAGCAAACTCGCCAATCCACTTGGCGGCATGTCCGACGGCTGGGGCGTGATGCTCGATTCGGACATGGATATCGAAGACGACAGCGAATAGCTTTATGGCTCCAAGTGTAGAACGGTTGTCCCCAACGTTGTCCCCAACCGTTCTGCCGCAGGACAACGGACTGAATTCCACTCCTCTTTTTCCATCGGATGGATACGTTCAAGTAAACCGAAACCGGCGAGGTTTTCGGAACGATTGAGGACAATCGTTTTACAACTCTACTGCCTTGAACGCAGCTGACTTCGATACTTTCCCGGCGGTATTTGAAAATGCTTGCGGAATGCCACGCTCATATATTCGGGATGTTCGAAAGCAGTCTTTGAAGCGATCATCTCGAGCGAGAGATCGCTTTCTCGCAGCAGTTGTTCTACGCGTTTCAATCGCTGCGAGAGTATGGCTTCGTGAGGCGTCTGACCAGTGGCTTTGTGAAAGCGGCTTTCGAAAACGCGCCGCGACATTGAGACTTCGCGGAGCACATCGATTACGGTGATACCCGAGCAAGCTTGCTCGCGAATCATTTTTGCGGCCTGTCGGATAACAGGATCTTCGACGGCAAAAATATCGGTCGATTGACGCGTTGAGATTCCTAAGGGCGCGAGCAAATGCGATTCCGTCGCGGGTGTCTCGCCGGACATCATCTGTTCCAACAGTTCCGCAGCGCGATACCCAGCTCCAGCCGCGTCTGGAATGACACTGGTCAGCGAGGGGCACGCCAGGTTGCAAACGATGGGATCATCATCCACGCCGATGACTGCGATCTCTTCGGGCACCATGATTTCGAGTTCACGGCACGCGTCCAATACTTGCCGTGCACCGATGTCGTAACTAGCCATCAGTCCCGTAGGCTTTGTGAGGCGGCGAATCCAATTGGCAAGTCTCCGATTTTCGCGGGTCCACGAGTAGCCTCGCGTTTCTTGCCCCACGGCATCGAAGACTTCGCAACCCAGTCCGAGCAGTCGCAGAGTTTCGACAAAATGATCGCGCCGCCAGATCGACCAATTGAAGCTGGGAGCTCCGTAGAAAGCCAGATTTCGAAAACCGCGTTCCAGCAGATGTTCTGCGGCCAACTCAGCGACACGCTGGTCGTCCGTTTCAACCCATGGGATCCTCGCCAGTTGCCGTGCGGCACTCACATCGACAACGGGAATTCCAATGCCGTGAACGACTCGGGCAATTTCTTCAGATTCGATCCGAGCGATCACTCCGTCGCCCTGCCAATTGCGAATCCATTTCGGCGGTGTCGCCCCCCGATCTTGTTCGGGCAGGTAGATACTCCACGCATCGTGTTGCTGCTGGTAAGCGATGATGCCTTGAAGCAGACCGCGCGCGTAGGCGTTAGAAGATTCGATTAGCAGTGCCACAGAGCGGCGAGGCATTTCTCTTAGTCCCTAAGTCTTGACAGCGTTCATTGCCGCAATGCGCACCAAACACTTAATTGCCCTCCGCGAACCGATCAACAAATAGATGCCAACGCGAAACCCATCAACTGAAATTGAGTACCTCTATTCGGCTTGGGGCAGCTTTCAGCGGAGCGGCGAGGCTCTCTCCCGATCGGTGAAAAAACTCAATCATTATGCGCAAATTCTCATGGCAGGCTAGAGGGAACCTGATAATCTGATCGATAGCTCTCGCCCGCGATTGCGCAGATCCGAGTGCCTCAACACAGCCAGCCCGCCCTATAGTCAAGTTTCAGGCTAGAATAGCTCCCTTGCGAATATCGCAGGCAAGCGACCACCATCCTACAGGAATGACGAAGTGCCCCAGCAACTAAAAATTTGGATTTGCAGCGTCGCGTTGTGCTTTGGCCTCGGAGCCATTCCGGCCGCTGCGGCAGATTTGAGAATTCTGTTTCTTGGCGACACTGGGCATCATCAACCGAAGGCTCGTTTTGACCAATTAAAGCCAGTCCTCAGCCAGCGCGGGATTGACCTAACGTACACTGACGACCTCAAACAACTGGAGCTTTCGAACCTTAAGAAGTACGCGGGTTTGATCATTTATGCGAACACTACTGAATTGCCGGCCGCGCAGGAAGCGGCATTGCTGGAATATGTTGCAGGTGGCGGCGGCTTCATTCCGTTGCATTGTGCGTCGTATTGCTTCTTGAATTCGCCGACTTACATCGACTTAGTGGGTGCCCAGTTCAAGAAGCACGGCGGCGAAATATTCGCGACCGAGATCGTGCAGCCAGAGCACCCCATCATGAAGGGTTTTAGCGGTTTCTCCAGTTGGGATGAAACGTACATCCATACCAAGCACAACGACCGCAATCGAATCGTGCTCGAAGTGCGGCGCGCCGGTGGCCAAGATACCGGCAACGAGACTGAACCGTGGACTTGGGTGCGAACGCATGGCAGCGGTCGCGTTTTCTACACTGCTTGGGGCCATGACCAACGCACTTGGTCGAACCCTGGATTTCTAAACTTAGTCGAACGAGGAATTCGTTGGGCCTGCCAGGACGATCCGGCCAACGCGCCGGCTTATCGCGACAAGAGCCTATTCCCGGTTCCTAAAATGACGGCCCCACGTACCGATGTGGCGAAGTTTGAATTCGAAGAGGTTGGCCCAAAAATTCCGAACTATTTGCCGAGCAACAAATGGGGCGTGCAGGGCGATGCGATTACCAAGATGCAAATGCCGCTCGCGACTGGTGAGTCGATGAAGCATTACGTTACCCCAGAGAATTTCCATCTCGAATTGTCGATCGCTGAACCCGAGTTTCAGGGCAAACCGATTGCGATGAATTGGGACGAACGCGGACGTTTGTGGGTGTGCGAAACCATCGATTATCCAAATGAATTGATGCCACCTGAGCAAGGTCGCGATCGCATTCGCATCTGCGAAGATACCAACGGCGACGGTGTGATGGACAAGACCACTGTGTTCGCTGAAAAGCTGAGCATCCCCACTACGCTGGAATTTTGCCGGGGCGGGGTGGTGGTCCAAGCGGGCGTCGAGACACTTTACTTGAAAGACACTGATGGCGACGACAAAGCCGACGTTCGCGAAGTGCTGATTACTGGTTGGGCCATGGGCGATACGCATGGCGGCGTCAGCAACTTTAATTATGGCTTAGACAATCGTTACTGGGCCATGCAGGGCTACAACGACTCGCATCCTGAGTACGCGACTGGCAAACACCGTGGTTTCCGCCAAGGCCCGTTCAATTTTACTATTGCTGGTGAAGGCAAGGATAAGGCCAAAGTAACAGACGTCGAATTTGTGCGTTCAACGACGAACAATAGTTGGGGGATCGGCATCAGCGAAGAAGGTCTGATTTTTGCTTCGACCGCTAACCGTGCTCCAAGCTTCTTTGTGCCGATTCCAAATCGCTATTACGAGCGCGTCAAGGGGTGGACGCCAAGTCTGATGGCCGACCAGATTGCTGATACTTTTCTATTTAAAGCGATCACGGATAAGGTTCGCCAAGTCGATCAGCACGGTGGTTACACTGCCGGCGCAGGCCACGCTCTCTACACCGCACGCACTTATCCCAAAGCCTGGTGGAACCGCGTGGCGTTTGTATGTGAACCCACGGGCCATCTTATAGGTACCTTTGTTCTCAATCGCGAAGGCGCAACCTATCGAGACACCAGCCCCTTCAACTTGACGGCCAGTGACGACGATTGGGCAGCGCCGATAATGGCTGAGGTTGGTCCCGATGGAAATGTTTGGATTCTGGATTGGTACAACTTTATTGTTCAGCACAATCCGACTCCGCAAGGTTTCAAAACCGGTAAAGGCAATGCCTACGAATCGGACCTGCGTGACAAGAAACACGGGCGAGTCTACCGCTTAGTTTACGACGGTAATGAGGGTCAACCCGGCGCCGATAAGGCTCCAAAGTTGGACGCGTCGAAACCCGAGACGTTGATCGCCGCGCTCCGTCATCCGAACCGACTGTGGCGGCGGCATGCCCAACGCTTGCTGGTCGAACGTGGCCAAGCGGATGTGGCGGCTTCGCTCGTGAAGCTGGTTGCGGATCCGTCGGTGGATGAGACGGGAAACAATGCCGGTGCGATTCACGCGCTGTGGACACTGAAAGGCATTGGAGCGTTAGATAAGGCTTCAGGCGACGCGTTCAGTGCAGCCGTGGCTGCCTTGAAGCACAAGGCTGCTGGCGTTCGCCGCAATGCGGCCCTAGTACTCCCATCGGCGCCTGACTCCGCAATAGCGATTGTTGCTGCGGGATTGCTGAAGGATGAAGACAAGCAGGTGCAACTCGGAGCTCTGATGGCACTGGCCGATCAACCCACGGACGCAGCGGCCGGCAAGTCGCTCGCCGAAGCGTCGAAAAGCGAAGACTTTATGAGCGATAAATTTCTTCAAGAAGGTTTGATCTGCGCTGCGGCCATGCAGGCCGACAATTTCTTGGCCGCGTTGTTGGTCGCGCAAACCGGAGCCGATACAAAGCCGGTTGCTTTATCGGACGCGCAAGCACTTTCGGTTCGCGTGATTGCGGAACACTTGGCGCGTTCCGACATGAAGGCAGAGAGCCTCGAAAAATTGCTTGCAAGTTTGGCAACAGGCAATTCCAGCGTGGCCGATGCCATTATCGAAGGGCTCGCCTCAGGCTGGCCTAAAAACAGCCAGTTGAAATTGTCTGAGGCAAGCGAAGCAACCTTGGAAAAATTGATCGGCGTGATGAACCCTCAGTCACGCGGATCGCTCGTGCGGCTGGCGAAACAGTGGGGCAGCGAACGGTTGGCTAAGTATGCAACCGAAATCGCCTCGAGCATGGTGGCGACGGTGGAAGATAATGCCGCCGATGTGAAGAAACGAATCGCTGCCGCCAGCGATTTGATCAGCCTCGATCCATCGAACGAAGACGCAATTAACCGGCTGGTCGAAGCGATCACACCGCAAATGCCACCGGCCGTGGCGACGGGAGTGGTTCGGGCTCTTGCCGATTCTACCGCTCCCAACGTTTCCTCAGCATTGTTAGAAACCTGGCCTTCGTTAACTCCGACGCTACGTGGCGACGTGATTTCGGTACTGATGAAGCGTCCAAAGACGACTCAGGATATGCTGGAGTCGATCCAGGAAGGGACAATTGTCATAGCTGATTTGTCGCTCGACCAACGTCAATCGCTGCGTTCGCACCCAGACAAAGAGGTGCGTATTGCGGCTGAAAAACTGTTGGCGGCAAGCGGTGGGTTGGTCAGTGCAGATCGCCAGAAAGTTCTCGACGCGTACCTGCCGAGCACGCACGCGACCGGCGATGCGAAAACCGGTAAAGCTCTATTTACCAAGAACTGTGCGAACTGCCACAAACATTCCGGCGAAGGCAACGAGATTGGCCCTGATCTGACCGGTATGGCCGTGCATCCGAAGGAAGAACTGTTAGTTCATATTCTCGATCCGAATCGCAGCGTGGAAGGAAACTTCCGACGGTATACCGTACTAACCGCTGACGGGCAAGTGCTCAGCGGGATGCTTGCCGCCGAGTCGAATTCTGCCGTCGAACTGATCGATGCCGAGGCTAAACGTCACTCGATTGCTCGAGATGACATTGAACGTATCACGTCGACCAACAAGTCCTTGATGCCCGAAGGATTTGAACAACAGTTGAAATCCGACGATATGACCAACTTGCTCGAGTTTTTGGCCAGCAAGGGTCGCTATGTTCCCCTGCAATTGGGAACGGTCGCGACAGCGATCAGTACCAAAGGATTGTTCAGCGACGATGACAACGGTCCCGATCGGATGGTCTTCCGCGATTGGAAACCCAAGGAGTTCGAGGGTGTTCCGTTCTACTTGGTTGATCCACTTGGCAAGACAAAGCCGAATATCGTCTTGCTAAATGGTCCGAACGGAAGCTTGCCGCCCAAGATGCCCAAGAGCGTAACTTTGCCGTGCAACATGGTGGTAAAAACTCTGCATATGCTCAGCGGTGTTAGCGGCTGGGGCTTCCCTTACGACAGCAGCAAGACGACCAGCATGATTGTGCGTTTTCGATTCGCCGATGATGAAATCGAAGATCACCCGCTAGTCAACGGTGTTCACTTCGCGGACTATATTCGTCGTGTCGATGTGCCGGAGTCGAAATTCGCGTTCGCGCTGCAAGGTCAGCAGATTCGTTACCTCAGCGTAAGTCCCAAACGGCGGGCGGTCATTAAGTCGATCGAGTTGCTCAAGGGGCCGGACAATTCTGCTCCCATCGTAATGGCCTTGACCGCTGAACAAAACCAATAGCTGTTTGAAGAGTCCTAATGACCAAATCGAATATTTTTAACGGTTGCATACCCGCTTTGATGACTCCCTGTTCGGCCGATGGCAAGCCGAACTTTGATGCCCTGGTTGCGAAGGGAAAGGAGTTGGTTGAGACGGGGATGCGAGCGGTCGTGTATTGCGGTTCCATGGGTGATTGGCCGCTACTGACGGATGAACAGCGGCGTGACGGCGTGCGCGCACTCGCGGCTGCAGGCGTGCCTGTAGTCGTTGGCACCGGTGCACAGAATCCGGCGATCGCCGCCTCGCACGCGGCGCATGCCAAGAAAGTCGGAGCGGAAGGTTTGATGGTGATCCCGCGAGTGCTCTCGCGCGGCACTTCCACGTCGGCTCAGCGAGCCCACTTTGCCGGCATCCTCAAAGCCGCCATGGGTTTGCCAGCGGTGATTTACAACAGTCCGTACTACGGTTTTGAAACCAAAGCCGATCTGTTTTTCGATCTGCATCGTGAGTTCCCCAACTTGATCGGCTTCAAAGAATTCGGCGGCTCGCAGTCGCTCAGCTACGCAGCGGAGCATATCACCAGTGGCAATCCCAATTTGACATTGATGGTCGGCGTCGACACACAAGTTTTTCATGGCTTTGTACACTGCGGAGCTGGCGGAGCAATTACCGGAGTAGGTAATGCACTGCCGCGCGAAGTGCTCCGTATGATTGAACTTTGCGAACGAGCTGCCAAGGGCGACGCCAACGCGCGCCGCATGGCGGCTGAGTTGGACGAAGCGCTCAGCGTGCTATCTACCTTCGACGAAGGGCCAGATTTGGTGTTGTACTACAAGTATTTGATGGTCCTCGAAGGCAACTCTGAATACGAACACCACATCAATCCGACCGACCGCCTGTCTGACGCACAGCGCGAGTTCCTTCGAACTCAATGGCAGCTCTTTCGTAACTGGTATGCGAACTGGCCGGGTTCCAAAGATTGATAATGCGCGTTCGCCCGACCGTCTACAAGTACTTCACGGTCGCATCCGCCAGGTGCGCCCCCATCGGGATAACTCTTGCCGAGCTTGCCGCGTACAATCTCAACCTCAGCAAGTTCCTTTCGGCCCGGACAAAAAATTATGTTGCGAAGTTTGGTGATTCTTTGTATCTGCCCAGTGCTTATTCACTTATCCAGCTTGTGCGTCTGCGCGCATGCTCAGCTGAGTGCAGGCGCGGCAACCAGCAATATTACACCCGAATTGGGTTCGGAAATCATAGGAGGCTTCGTGCCGTTTCCGGCCACGCACGTGCATGATGAACTGCACGCGCGGTGTCTGGTGCTCGACGATACCAAAACGAAGCTAGCCATTGTCGTCTGCGATCTGCTGGGTATGCATCGCAGCTTGTGCGTCGAAGCGCGGCGGTTAACTCAAGAGTCGACGGGTATTTTGGCGGACAATGTTTTGATCTGCGCTACACATACCCATTCTGCTGCAACGGCGCTCGGACCGAACCGTTACAGCTCAGACGAAGCTCTGACGGATTATCAAAAATTCGTTGCGCACCGCATAGCCGACGGAGTTAAGTGTGCCGCGAATTTATTGCGTCCGGCTGAAGTGGCGTTCGGCCAAGTCGATGTGCCGGAGCATTTGTTCAATCGCCGCTGGTTTATGAAAGAAGGGACAGTGCCTGTGAACCCGTTTGGCAAATTCGATAAAGTGAAGATGAACCCGCCTGCCGGTAGCCCGAACCTGACCGAGCCGGCTGGCAAGACGGACCCAACGGTATCATTTGTAGCCTTACGCGAAGCGAACCCGACGGGGAATTCGCAAAAGTCGAATTCGCAAAAGTCGATGATTGCGGTCTTCTCAGCTTATTCGCTCCATTATGTTGGCGGAGTCGGAGATGGCGCGATTTCGGCAGACTATTTTGGTTGTTACTGCGAGGCGTTAGAACGGCTACAGAGAAACTCGCGGGGCGACCCACCCTTCGTGGCGCTGATGGCCAATGGAACGAGCGGCGATGTCAATAACATCAATTTCGTTCAGCCTCGGGAACGTAAAGCACCTTACGAGCAAATGAACTATGTGGCCCAAGATCTCGCCACCCAAGTCAACGCGGCACTGTCGAATCTTGCGTGGGAGAATCAGGCCGAGTTGGCAGCAGAATTTCGTGAACTGGATTTGAAATGGCGTACGGTCGACGACGCATTGCTAAGTTGGGTGCAAGAGACCGAGGCGAAGGTGCCAGCGACCTTGAGCAAGGATGATTTGGGACCGATTTACGCCGGGCGCATCAAAAGGCTGGCTGCTGCAAGTCCCCTAACGAAGGCGCCGGTCCAAGTGCTGAGGATTGGCGATATCTGCATCGCGACAAGCCCCTGCGAAACGTTTACTGAAACGGGCCTTGAGTTTAAAGAGCGGTGCCCCTTCGAAAAGTCTTTCCTGGTCGAATTGGCACACGGTTACTATGGCTATTTGCCTACACCTCGTCATTTCGAACTGGGTGGATACGAAACCTGGCCCGGCACAAATTACCTGGAACCGCAGGCTTCGGTAAAGATCATGGACGCGCTGCTCGAAATGAGCCAAGATGTACAACGTTAATTCCCATCGCCTGGTTCGTCAACGAAGACTGCACACCCAAAGTCTCACACCCCAGCCACGCCCTTCGAATACTCAGGGACGTGCCACCCGTGCCATCCACGTAAGATTTGACTTCATATAATCAGTGTAAGCCTACCCCCAAAACTACTAGGCTTTGTCTCAAAAGGGGTCTGCCCCTTTGGAGGGCATGCAAAATCCTTGACAAAAGAACATGTCCGGGAGGGGGTCAGACCCCTTTTGAGACAAAGCCTAGTAGTTCCCGTTACGGAAGTTTAGTGGAACAGGCTGCTCGGACCGAAAGTAAGCCTTTCCGAGTCGCTGAATTGCTGCTAGTCTTATGGCCTAAAGGATTTGGCCAATCAGTGATTTTGGCCCCGAAGTAAGTTTTATTGAAGCAAAAGCAAGAAAAATGACCAAACCGCATCACAAACTTAAGAAAGCCAACCACGGCGCGCGCCCCGCAAACGCCAAGGCTCGCAAAGCCAAACGCAAGAAAGTTCGCACCTAACGCACCGCCTCGCGGAGCTCATTTTGGGGCAAGTATTTTGGACTCGGAGAAGTTGCTGAAGTGGTTGCGAAAGAACTGATACTCGATCCAGCGACTTTGGACTTCAGCAACATCATTGCTGATCAAGCGGAGATTCGTAAATACAATCCGCAACGCTTCGAAATGGAGCAACTTACTGCGATTATTCACGAAGACACGGTACGCCATGTCTGCGTCGGCTATAAAGACGTCACGTTGGACGAATTTTGGGTGCGAGGGCATATGCCCAACATGCCGCTGATGCCTGGCGTGATGATGTTGGAAGCCGCGGCACAGATGTGTAGCTACTTTTCCCAGAAATACGATTTACTGGGTGCTGCTATGGTCGGATTTGGCGGGCTGGAAGAAGTCCGATTTCGCGATCCTGTAATTCCTGGCGACCGATTAGTCCTCATGTGCGAGATGACGCGTCTGCGACGTGGTCGGATTGTGGTCACTAAATTTCAAGGTTTCGTACGGAATTCAATGGTTGTCGAAGGCGTCCTGAAAGGGATTCCCATTCCGATCGAAGTTGTCAGTTCGCAATTGGCACGCGCTGCGGAGTACGAAGCAGCGATTGAAAGAGAGTCCTCCAATTAGCCTTTTCCCGCAGAGCCTCGGCTTTAGGATTGCTAGATGAAAAACCCCTTCGCAAAATTGATCTCAGGCGTATTCGCAAGCGCGCTGATTTGGAACTTCGATGCAATCGACTGCTTGGCTCATCCTGACCATCCAGTGCAAATTGTTTCGAGCGGTTCGGCTCTGCATTATTTTGTCCAGCCCGAACATGTCTTGCCGTTGGCCGTTTTTACGGTCGCCATTGTGTGGATTTGCCGAGCCGTGCAACCACAGCTAACGGCGCGCATAGCGTTGAAGAAAATCATCCACGTTGAAGACCGTCGGCGAGGCTGAAATACGTTGCCAAGCGAGTTGCCGGACAGGATTCTGGACAAGTTCTTGGGGATCTATTTCTTCCGGTTCCGCTAGCAGCCCCAGCGTCCAGGCGAGGTAACCGACTAACATTTGCGGACTGACGCCGCGTTCCCGCAAGTAACTCAAGCGAGTGTCCCCATGTCGCTTGGCCAAGCGACGTCCGTCGGGGCCAACGATTAAGGGCACATGGCAGTACTTCGGCATTGGCCAGCCGAGTTGCCGCAGGATTGCGAGTTGCCGAAAAGTAGACGGAACAAGGTCACTCCCGCGCACCACTTCGGTTACACCCATATCGTAGTCATCGACGACTACTGCCAATTGATAAGCGGCTGTACCATCGCTTTTGGCGATAACAAAGTCGCCCAGCTGCCGCTCGGGGTTGGCCACTTGTCGACCGAGGACTTCGTCCCACCAAGCGTCTGGCCCAGCTTTAAATCGCCACCTCCAAGCGAAGACTTCGTTCGTTTCAAGCGCGTTGCGTAGGCGACAATTGCCTGGATAAATGGTACCCTCGATGGGCGGCAAGTCGGAGAGTGCTAGCTCATGCGGAGCGCTGGCAGCCTCAGCGACTTCGCGCCGCGAGCAAGTGCAGGGATAGAGTGTACCGGCAGCAATTAACTGCTGAAGCACTTCGCTGTAACGTCCGGCGCGTTCGGTTTGCACATAGCTCGCGTGTGGTCCCCCGACATCCGGTCCCCAGTCCCAATCGAGTCCCAACCAGCGTAAATCGTCGAGAGTCTGCTGGCGCGCCCATGACTTTACGCGCGGCGAATCGATGTCTTCCATTCGCAACAGCAACATTCCGCCCTGTTGCCGCACGGACAGCCAAGCCAGCAAGAAAGACCGCGCGTTGCCCACATGCAAAGCACCCGTTGGAGAAGGCGCGAGTCGACCGATCACGTTTGACATGGTTCAGTAACGAATGCAGAACGATTGTTAAGAGTGTAGAACGAGTGTCCCAATCGTTTCTGGGAGCAATTGGGACAATTGCTCTACTCTAAATTGCTCTACCCTAAATTGCTGTACTCGTTCATTTCTTAAAACTGAAAAAGTGGGACAATGCACAGGCTGAAAATGTAGAGTTTACAGCGCGCTGAGGGAAGTAGAGCTTCCGAAGTGCGCAGAGCGAGCCGACAGGGTCGCGCTTGTCGACTCGCTCTGCGTACGACAACATTAATCCAGACGCTCAGCGAATTTCAAGCCTCTCGAATTTCGCAGAGTCAAATTCAACCAGGTTGCTCGACGCGCGTCCCTTGGTAGCGACAATGCCGATTGGAGGGGCGAATCGCGCATCGGAGGCTACCTTAGTTCTTCCGCTTGACAATACTGCAAGGAAGTAGTTGTGGCTGCTTTGTGCCCAAGTTTTCAGTCTGGCCAGCTTTCTCGTGCGAATTCCAAATTTTTCAAATACTCGGGCGCACTGATTTCTGGGCTCTGATTTTGAAGATGTGCTCTTCTAAATTCCCCGAGGGAGTGAACCGTTTTGCGATTAGTACTAAAATACCGCTGATTTAACCCGGATTATTCATGGCGCGTAGCTACGTTCGCCAGAACGTGGTGAACCGCTTTGAGTTACAGCCAAGTTCTGGCGAACGTAGCTACGACAGTCTGTTACAGCCACGTTCTGGCGAACGTAGCTACGACAGTCTGTTTTTTCAAGTTTCGACGTAACTCGTCGCGTGATTTTCGTTTACGTAAAATATTGATCAGGACTATGAATAATCCGGGTTAAACGCCTTAGCGGACGTTTTAGTAAGCCAACTCAAGGCCGGCGAACGCACCATGGTAGAAGACGTTGCCAGAGCCGTTAAAGCCGCTCCCATTGGCAAAGTCGCTTACGGCCAGTTGGTCACTTGCCAAAGCCACGCCATCAAGCCAAAGTAAGCGATAGCCACCGCGCAGCGCCAGGTGGTCTGTCCATTGCATTCTTCCAGTCGTTCCAAGCTCGCCGATGAATGCAGTGTTGCTGCCGTTTCCATTGGCGGGCACAGAAACGATGCCGGTGCTAAACTCGCTATTCTGTGCAGCGCTGTTGCCGAAGATCCCGGCCTTGCCAAATGCGTCCAAGTTGTATCGAGACCGACTCAGTAGCTGAGCAGTTGTACCGAGCTGGAATCCGTACAGGCGATTGCGAGTAGATGCACTGTAATCGAATGGAATCGCTGAATTGACTAAGCTGGCCGAGGCCCGCTCATTCAACTCGGCGTAGCGAAATCCTGCGAGCACCGACCAACACTCATTGAGCCTATGTCGTCCGTTGATCTCAGAGTTGTGTAGGGCTGATGCATAGTCCGCGTTGACCCCGCTTCCTGAGAACGTGAAGACCGGCACTGCCGCATTGATCTGAAACAATTGACCAGGAGTCGTCGCTGCCGAAACCGTCTCGCGCCAGTGGTCGATACCGAAGTAGCGAAGTTCGAGTGAATTCTTGCAATCTAGTTGCCGCAGCAGCGATAAGTCAAAACCGCTGTGAACGCCAAAATTGAAATTCGATGCATTCAGATTCTCGGCGGGATTGGCCGTATTGAACGCCAGCACAGCCGAACGTGGATCGCTGCGATTGAGCAACAATACGTCGGCCGTCGCGGCCCATAATGGGAGCTTGTTTTGGGAATCGCAACTTCGCGCTGAACTGCACAGCGAGTCACAGCTCAGCGAGTCACAGCTCAACGTACTTGATCCCTGAATGGTATTCGTAGCCAGTTCGCTCCCATCGTTTTCGTATTGTCCAGATACCGGGATGATCGGAGCCAAATGGCGAGTTGTTGCGAGCGACTCATGTGCCACATCGCCATACTCTTGACCACGGATGACACTCACAGTTGCGGCGATTGCAAACAGCCAAACTGGAACCAGCGTTGCAAGGGATTTCATTTTAGCAGCTCCATGTATCCGGACTTTCGGCCCTATTGAGCTCGATTTTCGCCTGTTCAGAAAACAGAGTCAGAAAGATCGATCGAGAGCGCTTCAGGCTTCAATTCACTACGATCCTCATATCTCGATCCATTCATTCGATCGTCACAAAGTGCGGAATCCCACCACCGTTTCCTTTGGTCCATAGCGCAAGAAACGTCTGCAACGCAATACAATTGGTACAGGCCGCATATTTTAACGCAAGTTTAAGCAATTCTTTTTGGCTAATGACTCAACCAGCTTAAGACTGGGATTTTCGTAGAAATGTCGAACCCTACGCCGTGAACGATATCGCAGTGGGTGGCACGTCATCCGTGGCCAACTATTGCAATTGCGTAAATGGCAAGCCTACAATCGTCATAGTTTTCCTATCTATCCTATGATCGCTATTCCCCCGACGGCCGTTGTTAAATCCATTGTTAGATTTGTCGCGCCTAACCGCGTTTCGACTCGCCGTTTATGGGATAAATAATTCTAATTTTCTATCTGCAGGAGACTTCTATGTCCCGCTGGTCGCCGAGCCGAGCGCGAGAAATATGGAATCGCCGTCAAAAACTATCGAAGCGCAAGGTGCTACAGC
>JANLQO010000131.1:0-13329 GCA_031367855.1 Planctomycetia bacterium
ATCGATTTCGGAGACATCGATCTACGTAGGCCGATTTCTCCGAAATCGGCACTTCAAAATGCTTCACAGCGTTGCCTTTCAGGCCGGAAGTCGCAAGCGACAAATTAGTTTGCGCAACATCCAAGTGTGTCTTAAACAGGAGCGCCAAGCTTGACCGAGCGCAGCCCACACGGATACCAATTCGGACATGTGAGGTCTAGTAGGTAGAGCTCACGCACCGTTTCACGATCAGTTCCGATGTGTTCGAGTTCCACCATTTGAATTGCAAATCCCCCACAAATAAAGCGGCGTGTGCAATAAATTCCCAAAGCTTCTCTAATCGCTAAATTCTGAGTAGATTCAGGCGGCTTTCTGCAACTGCGACGTGGTTAAGATCTTGGCTGGTTGCTTGCGCGGCATGCAAAGAACAGCTTCGACTAACATCGCGACAATCATCGAAATCAAGAACAATCGCCAAATCTCGCGAACGATGCCCGCAAGACTACCTGCCGAATCGTTGACGCGCGAAAAGTCGAGTCCATCGAATAGCCGCTCGAGCTCCTTGTCGCTGACCACATCGCGTTGGTCTTCAGGGAGCGAACGGTTGATGGCGAACATACGATCGTCGCTCTGGTACACGCCGGCTTGCCAGGGCATCTCCGTCGACAGCAACTGTTCGTCACCGCCAAGCGTCGTGCGGACTCGCTGCCATGATTCGGTCGGTTCGTCAGAAGGTCCGGCGATGCGGGCGGTGGTGTTGCCAAGAGCGTTGAGCCCCTGCTCAATGGCGCGTTGAATCACCGCGTAAAGCACGATGCCATTAGCGGCTAAGGTGGACGAATCGCCGCTCGGAGAGGCTGTACAGAAATAGATGCCGCCTTTCTCAGTCGGCACGCGCGACAGCAGCGAATCGCCGCCAGTCAACGTAGCCAACTTCGAGGCTTCGCCGCTCAGTCTTGCGTAGCCGCGAACTTCTAATTGCCCGACTGGCAAACCCGCACCACTGCGCGTCGCAGCCAGCAAATCCTGATCGCCCCGCCAATTCTCAACCATCACTTTTGAATTCTCATCGCGCGCCACCCACTCGCCCCAGCGAATCCCCATGAATTCCGTACTGCTTCCGCCAACTCCTGAAAGTACGCCCGAGGATGGGAAGAAAATGACTTGACCACCGCCGCCGATGTACGCGCGCATCGCTCCGGCTAAATCGCCTTGAGGCAACGTTGTCTGCCAAATCACCAGCGCGGCCCCGTCTAAGACCAGTGAGTCCAGTTGATCCGGGGCGACCACGTCAACGGTCGATGGAGCTTGACCATCGGGCGCAACTGCTGCCGCGATCTCGAGCGGACGGGTTGCGTCGCGGTCCTCGCTAACCAGAACAATACGTCGCACCGGAGGTTCATCGAATACCAAGTAAAACTCGTTGTCAGCGTTGTTCTGGTCGGCTGGAATGGAAACTTTGCCCCAGCCGCGTTTTTGATTGCCGGACAGCGCAACACGATGATTGCGCACCTCCGCTTGGTTGCCGGTCAGTTCAACGCTTAATTCACTGCGAGCTCCATCGATTTCGATCTGAACGGGAACAACACGTTTTGCCGAGGAGGCCCCTTCCGCAGCAGCTTGAGAAATTTGTAGGGACATAACAACTTCATTGCCTTTGTCCGTCGACTCGCGCCGTACGTCCGATACGCGTAACGACAGATTATTCTCTGCTGGCTCAGAGTAAGCCAACAAATGTATTCGTACCGACTGAGGAAAGCTCTGCAGCGCGTCGCGCACCGCATTCCAATTGCCGCTCTCGACGCTCCAATCGGCAGTGCGTAAATCGGAGCAAATCCATAGTTCCGTCGGGCCAGGTTTGTTCGCATTCAAATAATCGACCGCCGACTGCAACATCGCCGGTAAGCTCGCCGTCGCGCTGGAGGCTTTGGTTCCGGGGGAATCGACCAATGCATCGAGCGTCTCGAATGACTGGGGTTCGCTGGAATTGCTTTCGATAAGCACCCACTTCGATGCGCCCAGCGTCTGAAGTGCTTGAGCAAGTTGCCGACGCCCCGTATCGAGTTTCGATTGGCCGCCAACACCTTGCTCTTGCATACTGGGAGAACGGTCGAGCAACACGATGCTGGTGTCCGTTTGCCCACCCGCGCCAAGCCCCAATAGGCCGCTAGCCAAGGGTCGGCTGATTGCAAAAATCAATCCAGCCAGCGCGAGTACACGCATCGCCAAAATTAAATACTGTCGCAATTTCGCATAGCCGCGATTCATTCGATTCGCAGCCAGCAGGAACATCATCGCGCCCCAACGCTTGGTTTGGTAGCGCCATTGATTGATCAAGTGGATAATAATTGGTAATGCGATCAATGGCAGCGCGAGCAAAAGCCACGGTTGCAGGAAACTCATCGTGAACTTCGTCCTCTCGCTCGATTGATCAAGAAATCAGTCAACTCTTGTTCGTAAGGGCGATCGATCGACACGCGGCGATAATCCACCGACGTTGCCAACACCACTTTACGAACCTCTTGCAAGTAGTCCTTCAGGGCTTGATGATACCGATCCGCTATTTCGACCGGTTCAGCAAAAATTGCAGTGCCACCTTCCATATCCAAGAATCGCGTAGGACGCTGGAACGTAAATCCAAGCTCTTCAGGATCGAGCAGATGGAAGACCGAAACATCATGCTTGCGGAACCGCAAATGCTCAAAACAATCTCGCAGCAAGGCGGGTTCAACGAACAAATCGGAGAGTATCACCACCAGCGCGCGCTGCCTAACGCGTTCGGCTAACTCATGGAGCAACTTGGGGAGCTCCGTCTCGCCGCGCGGTACCGCTTTCTCTAAACAATCGAAGAGCGTCGACAAGTGAGCCGGGCTGCGCTTCGGCGGAATGTTCTGGACGATGTCACCAGCAACGCAGGCCAATCCCACTGCGTCGCCTTGTTGTATGGCTAGGTAGCCTAGCGTCGCGGCAACTTGGCGAGCGTATTGCAACTTGGTAACACCTACCGACCCAAAATCCATCGACCCGCTGGTATCTACGACCAGCACCATCCGCAGATTCGTGTCAGCTTCGAACTCCTTGACGTAGAATCGATCGGTCCGTCCGTAGACTCGCCAATCCAAACGACGGAGGTCGTCACCGGGAACATACTTGCGATACTCAGCGAACTCGACGCTTGCGCCACGATGAGGGCTGGTATGACGGCCGGAAACATTTCCGAGCATCGGCTTGCGCGACATTAGTGGCAGGGCCCCAAGTCGTGCGACCACTTGCGGGTCAAGAAAGCTGCGTTGTTGGCGTTCAGTATTCAAGCGGAGTTACTCGTGGTGGTGTATTCTTACCAAGGAGAAGGCCATTGGGCAAAGCTGTAAAGCACTTTAATTTGAGAAATCACTGCAGTTCCGGGACGAAGGGACTTCACGGTCGCATCCGGCAGCGCGCCCCACCGTGGGTCACTCTTGCCGAGAGTGACCTTGGGCGGTCTAACGATTATACTGCCTCGACGCTCCGAGTGGCCAATTTCAGACAATATTCACCCATTCGGTAATTTGGAGTCTCATAAGTGTCTGATATTGTGAATCGAGTCGAACGCGCTTACGCCATCGCGCGCGAAAACTATGCTCAGCTTGGTGTCGATACTGGCACAGCGATGGAACGATTAAGTGCGGTTTCGATTTCTCTGCATTGCTGGCAAGGTGACGATGTCAGGGGTTACGAAGGGACCAGCTTGCAACTTGGCGGTGGACTTGCCGTCACTGGAAACTATCCGGGCTCCGCCCGCACCCCGACTGAACTGCGCAGCGACCTGGAGGTCGCTTACTCGCTTATTCCGGGCCGACATCGATTGAACTTGCACGCCAGCTACGGAGAATTCCCCAAGAGAATCGAGCGCGACGAAGTTGACGTTTCGCATTTTCAAGGTTGGATCGATTGGTCAAAAAACCTCGGCATCGATCTTGATTTCAATCCGACTTACTTCGCGCACGCACTGGCCGCTGATGGATTCACCTTAGCGCATGCAGATGCCTCGGTGCGGCAATTCTGGATCCGTCACGGCGTCTTGTGCAGAAGGATTGCTGCCGCGATGGGCGCTTCCCAGGGAACTCCGTGTGTCAACAACGTTTGGATTCCTGATGGGTACAAGGATTTGCCCGCGAATCGCTCGGCTCCCCGTGAGCGACTGGCCGAGTCACTCGATGAAGTGTTTGCAGAAGCGTTGAGTCCCAAGTCAATCTTGGACGCCGTCGAGTGCAAACTCTTTGGAATCGGTTCGGAGAGTTACGTCGTGGGCTCGCACGAGTTCTACTTGGGCTACGCCATTACCCGCCAGAAACTGTTGTGCTTGGACGCGGGGCATTTTCATCCGACGGAAGGTATCGCTGACAAAATTTCATCGGTGTTAATGTACGTCCCTGGGTTGCTGCTGCATGTCAGTCGCCCCGTCCGCTGGGACAGCGATCATGTGGTGACCTTTAGCGACGACCTACAAATGATTACACAGGAAATCGTCCGCAGCAATTCTCTCGATCGAATTCACATCGGTTTGGATTACTTTGACGCCAGCATTAATCGCATCGCGGCTTGGGTTATCGGCGCGCGCAACTTGCTCAAGAGCCTGTTGATGTCGACGCTCGAACCGACCGAACGTCTGCAGCAAGCGGAATCCGAAGGCGATCTCACGACTCGCATCGCGTTGATGGAAGAACTGAAGTCTATGCCCTTTGCAGCGGTCTGGGATTACCACTGCCTGCGGTCCAGTGTACCGATCGGCATCGATTGGCTGGATCGAGTTCGAAAATACGAAAGTGATGTGTTGCTGCAGCGGTAGGGAATTCGGGTTTAGCATAGACCGCGAAACGCTTGGTAGCTGCTTTCGCCAGAAAGCGGAGGCGATTTAACCGCACGTCGGCACCAGCGCAGGCATGTCGAACCCCATTTCAACCACGGCCCAACGTCAAAACCGACGCTTCGGCTATTGTCTAAGTCCCCTCGGGGATGGCTCGCTGATTAATTGCCTGAATCACCTTAGGGATAGACCCCTACCTCAAATCCACGAACCTACGCTAAATCCGCACCCGTTTGAGCAACCAGTTTCTCGTACGTGCGCGCTTGGTTCTTCGCCAGGTTGCCGACGTTTTCCAAAGCGATGTTGTATAGCCGTTGGCCGTGTTCGGTTGGATACTCGCCCGTGATACAGGCGCGGCATAGTTGATCTTCCGATAGCGCAATCGCGTTGGCGATCGACGAAACCGGCAGGTAACGCAGCGAATCGCAACCGAGCACCGAAGCCATCTTCTCTTGCACTTCTTCGGTGAGCGGACCGCCGTTCAAGAACTTGGGCGCGAACAACTCGTCAATGGTCGACATGTCGATCCCATAAAAACAGGGCGCGATGATCGGCGGGCAGGCGACGCGAACGTGTATCTCTTTGGCACCTCCGAGCTTACGAATGCGATCGAGCAGCACTTTCATAGTGGTTGAGCGTACGATGGAATCCTCCACTAGGAAAACGCGTTTGCCCTCGAGCACTTCGCGGAGCGGCGTGTATTTGCTCGCGGCTTTGGCATCTCGGGCTCGACCACCTTCGATAAACGTGCGACCACTGTAGCGATTGCGGATGAGTCCTTCGCGGCTGGGCACACCCAACTCGAAAGCCATCGCATCCGCAGCCGCCTTACTCGTGTCAGGCACGGGAACGACAATGGTATCACGATCGATAGGCACGCGACCGTCGGCGCGTTCAATTCTCGCCAGCTCTTCACCGAGACGCGTTCGCGACAAGTAAACGCTACGTTCGTCGAGCGTACTGGCGACGTTCGCGAAGTAAATCCATTCGAAGAAGCAATGAGCCGTCCGGTCGCTCTTCGCAAATTGGCTTACTTTCACTCCATCAGGACGCACGACGATCAAGTGACCAGGCAGTAGCGAACGGATGCTGTCTGGCTCGAATCCCAAATTGAGTAGCGCCACGCTTTCGCTGGCTGCCGCGAACAAGGGACCCTCCAGCGCGTAGCACATCGGCTTGATGCCCAGGGGATCACGGGCAAGGAGCATTTCGCCGCGAGCGTTCAGAAACGCAAGACTGTAAGCCCCATCGAACTGAGTCGCGACTTTGGCAAAAACTTCAGCGATATCGCGGCCTGGCGCGCCGGACGAAAGCTCGCGACCGAGCTCATGCATAATGATTTCGGTGTCGGTGTCGCGAGCCAAATGGTGCTCACCCTCGCGGAGCAGCCTAGCTCGCAGCGCCGCATAATTCGCCAATTGACCGTTGAAACAAAAGCTGAACCACTTGTGTTTGTGGATATGTTGCCGCTCGAACGGCTGAGCGTAATTGCGGTCGTCTTTACCGCAAGTCGCGTAGCGGACGTGGCCAATGGCTGCCCGACCAGCATACTCAGCCATCAAGGCTTCGCTCTTGCCGCGATGCGACAAACGGAAAACCTCGGCAACCGTCCCGACGTCCTTCATCGTATCGAGCAAAGTCGACCGATCCGGATTAAAGGTTGTCATTCCAGCCGCCAATTGGCCACGGTTCTGGATGTCTTGTAGCATTCGCGGAAGCAAACGCGAGATTTCATTCGGTCCGTGCTCAGTACATAACGGACTCGGTTCGGCGCTGGGCAAGTGATAGATTGCAGCCACGCCACACTCGTGATGCAGTTCGCTCATTTAAGAAGCGGCTCCTGAAGGACGATCCACGTCGGTCTGGTTTTCAGTGCATCGCGAAAAGAACGCGACCATCGGTCTAAGTGTATCCACAGACTGGAAACCAGCAAACGGATAGCCCTTCAAGTTGGGGCGGATTTGTGAATTGCTTGGCTTTTAAAAGGGGGACTATTCGCAGGCTTGGGGCAAATACGGCATTTTTGCGCTCGCTCGCCTAGCCGAAATGACAGGTTATTCGGATAATCCCCACCGGTGGCATGTGTTTATTGTGGCCGCAACTTTGGGCTTGCGAGTTAGTTTTTGGCTGTTGTTGTAGAGGCGTTGTCATGGAATCCTCGACACGTAAATCGTTGCTCGATTCGGCGCAGACCTGCGTAGTTAAAGTGGGTTCGCGGGTTCTGACGGGGCCCGACGGGCGACTCGATCGCCAACAAGTCGGCAATCTCGCCTCGCAGTTGACCACTTTGACCGAACAAGGCCGCCAAGTCGTGCTGGTCAGCAGCGGAGCAGTGGCTAGTGGCGTCGGTAAGCTCGGTTTGACTGCGCGCCCAACAGACTTGGCGTTGCTACAAGCTGTTGCTGCCGTCGGTCAAGCTCACTTGATTCAAACTTACGAGCAATTCTTTTCGGCTCGAGGCAAGCACGCCGGACAAGTGTTATTGATCGCTGACGATCTCGACGACCGCATCCGTTATCTGAACGTGCGAAACACCTTGCTTTCACTGCTGCGGCTGGGTGTGATTCCGATTATCAACGAAAATGATACCGTGGCAGTTGATGAATTGATGACCACCTTTGGCGATAACGATCGTCTGGCCGCCATGGTGGCTGGGTTGTTACCTAGGCCGGTACTGGTGATTCTCAGCGATGTACAAGGCCTGTACGATCGCGATCCCACCGCTGACGGTGCCAAAATAATTCCCACAGTGGAACAAATTGACCAGTCGATCATGAACCTGGTGATCGATCGCCGGACTGGACTGAGCAAAGGCGGCATGGGCAGCAAGTTACGCGCCGCACAGTTCGTTACCAGCAGCGGTTCACCCGTAATCATCGCAGGTGGTCGCATGGAGAACATTCTGCCGCGACTGTTTAGCGGCGAGGACGTCGGCACTTTGTTCCTGCCGCAATCGCGCAGCCTGGCACCGCGAAAGCGTTGGATCGGCTTCTCGGCGCAAGCAGCAGGGAAGATCCATATCGATGACGGCGCGGTGAAGGCCATCGTTTACGAAGGACGAAGTTTGCTAGCGATTGGAATCAAAGACGTGGCGGGGCACTTCGAAAAAGGTGATGTCGTCGCCATCGTTGATGGCGAAGGGGAGGAAATTGCCCGCGGTTTGGTAAACTATACCGCCTCCGAAGTGCGCCAAATTCGCGGCTGCCGGTCGCCGCGAATTGCCGAAATTCTCGGACAGCGACCCTATGAGGAAGTCGTCCATCGCGACAATATGGCTCTCGTCGGACTTAAGTCCGGCAGTCCCGATAGCTGATAGTGTAGAACGTTTGTCCCGATCGTATGATTCGAGAATCCTATTGCTCAGTTAGGACACTGATCTAACCAACGCCTAGCAACTGACGCGCTTCGGCTTGACCGGCGGCGGGACGACCGTATTCGCTGGCCGTCACACGTGCAAGTCCTACCAATTGTCGCCAGCGAAAACGCTGCGGCGTTTCCGTGAACTCTTCGAATGCAGTGCGATAGAATTTTTCAGCATGCAGCGAACCATCTTCGCTCACTGCATACTTCAACAAACAATTAAACAACGGAAGCGGATCGAAGCCCTGCTGACCGTAGTGTTGTGCAACGGCGGCGGCGCGTGCTTGTAGGTTCGATTTCACAGCATCGTCGAGATCGCCAATCAGTCGCGAAGCGTCCTTGGATTCAAGCCGACTGACATGTTGCTCAAAGGGGAGCGGTTGCCAGTGAGCAAAGTCGCCACCGCGATTGACGCGATCGAGCGCAACTTGGTAGCCACCCAAGATCAAACATGCAAATTGATTTCGGCCGGTAGACAATCGAGCCAAATTGCGCCACGCGTTCGCCGAATCGCTGGCATGCACACCGATCGAGTCTCCATGTACACTGCCGACGGGTTTTCCTGGTGACTCTTCGGTCAGCCGACGACCTTGATCGCGCAGCACCAATTGGTTAGCTGCAAGCGAAATTGCGATTCCAATTTGATTTGGAGCGATTCCGTCAGCGAGGGCCGCAGCCACCGCTTCGGCTGCTAAAGTCGCTTCGCTTTGGAACAGCGTATCGACCATACGCTCGATCCAATCATCGTCGACTTCCTTGTTTCCAACCGATTTGTTGTCGAGTTTGAATTGGTCGAAAAGGCTCGGCAATAAACGGCGCGGTTGATCCCATGTCGCACTGCGATTGTAACCCTCCGCCTTTACGCAATAGCGAACACTTTGACGAAGCATGGTTGTCGCGTGTTCTTGGCCAACCACATCCAGCAAATCAAAGGCTCGATACGGCAAAACCACGCGGTGTACTTCGGTGTTGTCCTCAACGGCGTAAAGCATCGCGTCCAGGGCCGCCTGCGGATCTCCAGCCGACGCAAGCGCCGCTTCCGCTTTTGCGATATCTCGTTCACGCACGAGCGTGCGCAATTGGTCACCCAATTTGCCATTGCTGGATTCAACTGCATGATCCTGATCGAGCGCATGTAGAACTTCGCTACCGCGTGCGCCGAATTCTTGAATGCGCTGCGTGTTACGATAGAGAACTTTAAAAACTGGCAACGCCGCTTGTTTTTCCGGCAACGCAGCGGCCATCTTCAAAGCTGGTGACAACGCCATCATGGTATGAAAGCCGACATAGTCCTCACCGCCAAAAGTCCGCGCGTTGGCGAGCGCACCGGCGGCCACAAGTTCACGTAGACTGACGCCTTGATTCAGCAGTTCGGCAAGCTTGGCTTGCAATTTGTCAACGGGCGTCTCTTGCATCAAGCAAACCAACGACTCGCGATCACCGAAATTAAGCGGCTTTTGCTGTTCGTCCGATGTGTTAACGAGCGCCGCATTGCAGAGCCCCATGTCGGAAGCCAGTCTGAAGCCGATTGCCGCCCCAATCGCCCCACTACCGACATCTTTGACAAATCCACGTCGCGTGCGATTAAATTCAGATTTCGTCATGGTCACAGCTCCGCTACTGAGAATCGTTCAATTTTGACGTTGAAATACGCCTTGCACTTAAATTGTGACGCAATTGCGGGGAACAAGCAAACCAAATGGAAGAATAACCGACTCTTCTCGCGAGGAATTTCACGTGGGTCCGCTTCTCCGAGGCGGATATTTCTGTGCTCGCATTTCAGCATCTCCGAGATCGGCTAAAACGCCATTAACCGGCATTCGTGACGTGGGTCACTCTTCACGCGAGTGCAACCTTGAGATATCGGGCCGCTTGCGAAGTGCTGCCACACCGCCCCAATCCATCAGGTCGAGTCCAGGTTTTTCTTTCTGAAACCGCGCGTAGATTTCGACTCCAAGTACATCCGGCAACAACTCGACTTGCACGCCCCGGCCGCGCAACAGGCCTTCATTATTCGATGCGTTTGGGCTATTCCCAATAACCACGCGGGCAAAACCGCGTTCGACTAACAAGCACGCGCAGACATTGCAGGGTGTCAATGTGGTGAACATTGTTGTTTCACTGAAGTCGATCGAGCCCGCGTCACGCATAGCGGACGTCTCTCCGTGATTGTAAGGATGGTTTTCCTGTACGAGAGTGTTGTGCCCTTTGCCAAGAATCTGTCGCGTAGTGTTATGAACGACCACACCGCCAATCGGACATCCGCCTTCGTCATAACTCTTTAGTGCCAGCAGCGCGGCAACACGCATGAAGTCGGCGTCGCTTAATTGCGAGATAAACGTCGCATCAATCACTTTCGAGAGGCTCTTGGTTGGCAAATGAGCGACGATGTTCAGCAGGCTGTTCGTAACTGGCGTTTCGCTAGGAATAAAGAACGCTTCCATGATGGTTCTCGATAAAGTGAACTGTAGTCGAGTTCGGCGCAGTCTATTCCTGTCGGCTTGGCACGCTTGCCCAACCGAAATGCAGAATAGCTAGAACGAGGCTCAGCTCAGCGGCGGCCAAGGTTGCGGGCCAGGTACGCTGAATCAGTGTACCAAGTGTTAGAGGGCGGAGCGTGCCGATTGGAGCCGTGACGAGATGATTCCATGACTCGGTTTGCTCCCAACCATTTGCGGTTCGCCGCCAAGAATCCTGTTGAGCTGAAGCCCGCGGTCCAGGCATGGCCAACAGTGCACCCACAGTCAAAAGCAAATGCATGAGCAGCCCTTTGCGTCGACCAACTTTCCTTACGATGCTGCATATTAAGCTCATGGTTTTCCTGATACTCTGCAAAGTGTTTTGACAAGCGACGTGAAAGAGAATTGAAGGACGATTTACCCAACGTCTAATGCACAACGGAAGCCAGGTGCAGTGGATGCAGACCTCGCTCGAACGCTAAACGCTTATCAGGTAACGGTTTGAGCATTTTTGCAGAGTGCCTCAAGCCATCGAGTATGTGGCAAAACATCAACATGAGTCGGAAAGTGACGTTTCCAAAAATCAACGCAATGGAATTTCGCGCCATCGAATTTTTCGCAGGAGTGGGCGGTTTTGCAACTGCCTGGCCAGAAGTCGATGTCGCGGCAGCCATCGATATCCATCAGGGTGCGGCGGAGGTTTACACGACCAACAGTTCGCATCCTTTTTGGATTCGCGAAATTGAATCGATCTCAGCTGAAGAATTGCTTGGCCTACATGCAAACCTGTGGTGGATGTCCCCACCTTGCCAACCTTATACGCTTCGCGGCCTGAGGCGAGATATCAACGATCCAAGGGCGCGTTCCCTGTTGCGTTTGATTGATCTGATGGGAGGCTGCACGCCAGAGTTTGTGGTAATGGAAAACGTCTTAGGCTTCTCGCATTCAATCGCTCACGCACTCCTAACCAAGCGGCTTGAAACTTGCGGATACCGCTGGCAGAGTATCGAACTGTGTCCGACTCAGATGAACTGGCCTAACAAGCGACCGCGTTTCTATTTGATGGCTAGTCGCGGCGCAGATTTAAGTCCCTGGCGCGATCTGCCAGCGTATTCGTGTCGCACCGCAGACTTGCTTGATGGTGAACTGGAAATGCAAGTGGTTGCGCCTGAGTTGTTAATGAATGCAGCGACCATCGCCGAGATCGAAGAAGCAATCGATCGCTGCGATCGGAACAGCGAACGGGCGACGGCCTGCTTTGCGAGTAGTTATGGTCGCTCGCTGCGTAACTCCGGTTCTTATTTACAACTGGGGGCCGGGCGCTACCGCCGGTTCTCACCGCGCGAAGTTGCGAATTTGCTCGGTTTTCCGCCACACTTTATCTTGCCACCCACCTTGCGGACGCGCGAGCTTTGGAAGCTGCTCGGCAACGGTCTTTCGCTTCCCGCTGTGCGCTACGTGCTGAGCCACCTGCCGGGTGGTCCGCTGGCGAGGTTACCTTGGCGTGAGACATAAAAGTTCCGCACTCGGTTAACGCGATCGCGATGCCATGGTCATTTTTGAATGGGCGCGATGCGCGTCAAGAACCCGTTGAGCTGTTTTAAATATGCGTCGGTTAGCCAGTTGTTGTGATCGGAATTTTCAATCGTAACGAATTGCTTTGGTTCGTTCGCCGCCCGAAATAGTTTCTTCCCCGAGGATAACGGAATCGTTCGATCTACACTTCCGTGGCTTTGCAGCAATGGTCCACGGTAAAGCGCGATTTGCGCCTCCGAATTGAGTTTCTTCCGCGGAACCAGCCAGGACAGTTTCGGATAGTGGACGTCGGCAACGTCGCGAAGAGACGCGAAAGTGCTTTGAAGGATTAGACCTCGCGGAGCAGAGTCGACCGCCAATTGAACGACGATCGCACCACCAAGGGATTCGCCCATTAAAAGCATTTCCGAATCCTTGACACTTGCAAGCTCGCATAGCTTTGCGCGAGCGGCCGTGGCATCCTTCATTGCCCCGTCAACGGTTGGTGTACCTTCACTGCGACCGTATCCCCGATAGTCAAAACTGAACACCGACAGTTGCGCCTTGTTCTGTAAATAACTTAGCCAGGATGCCCGGGATGCAACGTGCCCGGCGTTTCCGTGGGCCAGAAGAACGACGGCGCGCGGGTTGTCGCACGCACAATACCATCCATGTAGTTTCGTTGCGTCCTCAGCGGCGAAGTAGACATCCTTGAATTGCAAGTCCTTTGGATGCCAATCTCCATTCGGAAATTTGGACGGAAAGAACAACAGCAGCTCGTCAATGGATTGCGGCTTGGCCTCGGTTGTCGATTCCGATCCGTCTGATTCCTGCGCGCAGCAACGAGTCCACAAAAACATCGCGACAAGACTCACGCCAATAGCAGCAATCTGCGTACTCTGCGACTTCATGTTTTTTTGCTCGTCGTTAATATCAAAGACTAAAACCATGGCTCGGCGCTCAGACTTTTGATGCGCTACACTGCGCTAAACGCGGTACTCGTCAAAGAATGCCTCGTCGACATCGTAAGTAGTTCGGGGTGTCACCCCTAGTTGCAGTGATTCAAATAGCTCCACAAGGTTGTCGCCGTTCACTAGTTCGATTGGCTTTGCACCATCACGACGAGCCTCTTTCTTGGCTTCAGCGGTAAAGACACCAGTAGTTATTATG
>JANLQO010000142.1:0-17502 GCA_031367855.1 Planctomycetia bacterium
TTCCGCGTTCACTTCGAGGATGCCTGGATCCACTGCGCGCAGCGTTGGCTGGGGACCGGTGAAGTGCTTGGTGGCTTGTGCAAAGCCAGCGAATTCGGCAAGTGAAACCATAGCGACAACCATGGGCAGAGTTCGAACGAACGACTGATGGGCTGAAGGCGAAATCCTAGAGATTCTCCATACGAGCGCGCCGCCGACTATGGCAACCGCAAAACACCATAATGCGACTGTGTCATGCGAATCCTCGTAGAAGTAAAGTTGCCAAGTGAAAATCTGAATGCATGCCAAAACCGCCAAAAGCAACTTGCTGAATCGATCGTACTTGTGGCTCAGGACAAATCGAGTGCTAGCGAATTGCAGTAAACACCTCACTGTCAGCAAAAATGACATTCCAAGCAACGCCATCAGCCAGATGTTCAACGTGCTAATAGAGTTCGGGGTTAATTTGAATTCCAACATTCCTAGGGCCTCACGTCGAGTTTCGCATCGTAACGAAATGTAAAACTCGCTTGTGCCCAATATGTTTCGCATCTCGTTGAGAGTTGACTGAAACGTAATCGATGCACGGTCTCTTAATTTAGAAGACGCCAGCAACCTAAGGAATTTCCATGTAAATTAGGGCGAAAGCGTTAAGGACGAGCACCGAACTTACAAGTTCTTAACACGGTTTCGAGGGCGATGATTGAACCAGTAACGCTTGCTCGCGCGGGTCAATTCCAAAGTACCTTCATACGCGATACTGCGCCGAATGCCCGTAAATCTAGAAGCGGCGCCAAGTACGGTAACCCGCACGTCGGCATTTGAGTCGGTCGCAATCTTTTCGGCGACTCCCAGTTGGAAACGCGCTTGCGGGTAAATGGGAGTATCGAGTGCAACGAGTGACCATGCGTCGATGGGGACTGCCAGCCAAATGCTGATTTCGTCTGGCGTGGCAGAAGGATGGTTAACCAGTTTTCGTAAGTCTTCGGGAAGTCGATCTAAAGCGGGGCTTGCGACTTCGACGAAAACGCGACTGCTATGCGGAGAATATAGCGCCCAACTCGGCCAATGGTCCCAGAGGCCTATCCGTTCGGTACTGGGCAAAACAATCGCGGCACCAATCAAGGTTGTGGCAATCCGCCGTGGCCAAGCAGCAGATGACTGCTCTGGTTCATGCATTTGTGCTGAAACGAAGAGCCAATATACTTGCATGGCGACCTGCGCATTCCAAACTAATACCCCGAATCGATGGTTCAATCCCCATGGGCCAAGGACTACGATCAGTCCCAAATGCAGTCCCATGGCCAGGCAACCAGCAATTCGTCGCGACCGAGGCCAAGCCAACCCGAACGCAGTCGCCAACTCAAACATTGGAAAAGTTGCGACTAACGTCAAACGGAAGCCAGGGGGAAGCCCTTGTAGATCGAGGCCGACTGTTTTGAGGGTAACCGCCAACATCTGCTGCCCGACGGTGTGCAAGAATTCAAAATCGAGTTTGCCGCACGCCGAATAGAAATAGACGCTAATCAGCAACCAACGCATCAGTTTCAATCGATCAAAATCAAGACAGCAGAGCCAAATCACACAGAATAACCACATTTCGTAGGCCCACGGCTGAAAACGATGTTGGTCCAATGAGAATAACAGCAGCAATGAGACCAAAACGCTCGCGCAACCAAACTGGACCGCCCGTCGGCGGCCTGTGAGGGCCAATATAATTAAGCCAATGACAGTCCCGCCCAGGCCGAGCCAATCGAGCCAAGCTGGCGCGGTGCACAGGCTTTCGAAGGCTGGCACCTGAGGGTAGATCGTCTGAGGGATCCATAGACGCCAGGTCGCAGCCATCAATGCGAGCGAGCTAATGGCGGTCCAAGCCGCTAGACGCCGCGAGACATTCGGGGGTGTAGTTTCGTTACTTCGCATACTTCTCAACTCCAAATCCGCAAAGTTAACGCAACTGCCACAGGCTGTTGTTTTTCGGAATTGCTATCGAATACCAAACCCACAGTACGAATGGAAGAGATGCTCCCATTTAATCCAATCGTGTCCTATGTCGCGGAGTGAAACCGATGGAATTCGATCGCAATCGTTACTTTATGATCGGCGTACTGCTTTGCCTACTGGGAATTCAATTTCGGATGGTCGAATCGTTTGTGCTCAATGAATCAAGTACGCGAGCCTTGGCGCGGATGGCGAAGAACTCGCAGATTGCTTCCCAGGACTTTGGAGCTTCGCTGTACATGAACGTACATCCATCGCCCCGCAAAAATGTCAAACCGCCTAGTTGGTTGGGTTGGGCCTTACTGAGCACAGGGGGTGTCATTTGTCTGCATGCGATGGTACTTCCTAAGAACAAAAAGTGAGAGATCAAAATGTCTGCCAATCATTTTGGGTTGCGTGTGATTGCTACTGCTCGCTCGCTCGCTCGCAGCCGACTGGCTTGGTTGTTGTTGGCGATTGTCAGCGCGGGGGTCGCATCGAATCTCTCGGCTGTCGAAGACGCTCCCGCGGCCCCGATTAGGACGCAGAAACCCGCCAAGGATAGTTTGCTACGCGAAGGCGCCAGAGTGGAAGCGAAGCGGGCAAAGTGCCGTGTGGCGGGTGAGCGACTATTGATCGAGTTCGAAGATGGACGCTCGTTGGACGCGTTAGCAAATTTAGCAGCGCAGCGAGTGTTTCAAGCGTGCCGTGATGATGCAGCAGACCAGGAATGGATCGTATCAGGAAAGATTACTGAGTTTCAGAACTTGAACTATCTGTTACTTGAAAATGTGGTGCGGGCGCCATCGCGTTAATGAGGGCAGCCAAGCCACTAGAACATCGCCTTCTCTGAAGTGGCCAATCCACGCTTTACTTTGCAAAAATGTCACTGAGCTGACTGGCTACAGTCGGCCAGAGTTGTGCGGCTTTTTCGAAGTCGACTTCCATGGAGCGCACAGGCGATTGGGGATTCGCACGCGATTTTTGCGGATGATTGGGGCGGATTGGGAACTGGCCGCTACTGCCCATTGCCAGTCGCCCTTCGGTGTCTTCGGATAGTAAGAAGTTGGCGAGCGATTGGGCGGCAACAGGATGCGGGGCATTCTTGAGAACAGCCACAGTGTTGGGAATCATCAGTGTGCCGAGTTGATCAGGTTTTTGGTCGGGGAAAATGATCTCAACAGGCAAGCCATTATCGATCTCGATCAGCGCGTCGTCCGTGTCCGTTAAGCCAAAAGCAAGTTGGCCTGCGGAAACCGCTTGAGCGACTTGCTTGTTCCCCGCGAGAACAACCGCGTTTTGTTTGACCTGATCGAAGAATGCACGGGCTTTCTCGGCACCCAATTTGTCAACCAAGACCGTGAAGTGGGTCGCAGTGGATCCATACAAAGGTGAGGCTAAGCCGCATTTTTTTTGCCAGCGTGGATCGACCAGATCGAGCACCGAGTTGGGGCGCTCGCCGCTGGCCGGCAGCATTTCTCGATTCACCAACAGCACGCGAGCTCGCGCGCCAAAGCCGACCCAATTACCTTTGTGGCTGCGCATGGAAGCCGGCCAGTCGCGCGGGATATCCCAACTAATCGGCGCGAGCAATCCCGCCGATTCCAGTCTCAGGGTGTGCATGATCTCGTTGTTCCAAAAAACATCACAGCGAGGCCGTGAACTCTCGCTTTCAATGCGAGTTACCAACCCGACAGTCTTGGTCGATTCAATGTCAAATTGTGAAATCACTTCCGTCTTGGTGTGTCGACGCTGAAAGGCATCCAAGATCGGTTCCGCGAATTCGCGGTCGGCGGCCGTGTAAACGATCAATGCATTCTCGGGTTTGGGAACGCAACCCGCCACCGCAGCAATAGTTGACATTGCCAGGATTGCGAATAGATAGGACTTTGCCACACTGCATCCGATCATTGTTTGGAAGACTTTGATGCCGACGGCAAAGTTGAAGTAGGTGCCCCGGTAAATTTATTCGGTTTGTATTCGTGGTTGCGTTTACGGACCACTTTGGCTTCGATGATTTCGTCGAGCACCGCTGGAACTTCGCCTTCTTTCTTCTTCTCATCAGGATTGACTTGAGCAAGATTGCCCATGACATCTATTCCTGTAACGATGCGTCCGAACGCGGTGTATTGACCGTTCAGGTTGAAGGTAGGAACAAAGCAAATAAAAAACTGCGATCCACCGCTATTTGCGTCGCCATTTGACAGAGCCATACCAAGCGTGCCACGAAAGTACTTCCTAGCATTGGGTTTTTGTGCCTCTCCATAAATCGAGTAACCTGGCCCACCGGTACCGTCGCCATCGGGGCAACCGGTCTGAGCCATGAAGTGTTCCAGCACGCGATGAAACACCAAACCGTCGTAGAAGCCGTCCTCAACCAGGTGAATAAAATTTGCGACCGTTTCAGGAGCCTCGTTTTCGAAAAGCTCAACGGTGATTTCACCTTTGGTTGTCAGAATACTCACACGTGGCAACGGCTCACCTTGGGCGTCTTCTTCCCGCATGCGCAGCTCCGCAGCCCAATCTTCGCTCAGCTCATCAAGGTGTTCGTAAATCGAACCAAGCACCGGGCGCGGTTTGGAGCTTTCCTTAAAGTGTTTTTCAATCCACGGTTTTGCCACATCAAATTTGTTCTCGGCAACCGCGCTCAGAGCGATCGCTTCAGGTATCTTCTCGCTGGAGAGTCCGGCGGAATGCAAGGCGAGTCCCATTTCGAGCATGCCTTCGAAACGACTGTCGAGCACGTTGCGCTCCAGAAGTTCGGCTAAGAATTTCCCAATCTGAGCGTTGGCCGACGGGTTCTCGGTGAATTTTTTAAGCATCACGGCATAGGCTTTGGCAGCCAGTGGTCGGCCCTGGTCGCAAAGCTCAGCCCATTGGCGGCGAAACTTCTTGTCGTTCGAAGTGTCTTCGCTAAGGTGATACTTGACCTGTGCCTCCCGCATCTTTTTTAGATGCTCACGAAAGGCCGTTTGAGCCGCTTGGAAATCGCTGCCTTCCATGGCGTCAGCGGACGCGTTTCTCGACGCGGATTCGGCAGTTGCGCCGGGCAGTGCAACTTTTTGCTGGGAATTTGCGGTATTCTCTTGAGCCAGCGAGGTCGGTAGAGCTAGGCAAGCCCCAGCTAGCAGCGTTAGACTTAAGCGAAGACAATGGGAAACGTAGTTGGCAATGATTGGCATGGGATTGTCTGTTTCTAAAGTTGCTCTTGAACCTTGACAATTACGACCGAGGTTGGCAGCCGGTTCAGCCGCTGTTGGTAAAGGTGACGACCCCTATCGACAGGGTCAGCCCCTTTTCCAACAGAGCCGCCCTATTCTCGCGACGAGCCCATTTTAGCTTCTGATTCTAAAGGCATAACGCCTAAATTGAGCTGCCTGCGGCCTTTTACCCTGTGGAAATATAATGGCCCGATTTGACGCGACCAATCGCAACGATGACGAATTCTTTGAAGACGATACCGATGACGGTGGCGACCCGGTCCAGGGTATTTCGCGTCGCGCGGCACGCGAAAAAACAATTCGTGAAAAACCTGTGCGACCGACAGCGCAGAAGTTCTCGCCTACAAAGCTGCGGATCGTCGCGGGGCAAATGGGTGGTCGCAAGATCGTCTACAGTGGCGATCCAGCAATTCGACCAATGAAAGAAAAGACTCGCGAGAGTGTGTTTAGCCTACTGGGGGGCTACCTGTATGAGACTTTTGCCGTCGACCTTTTTGGTGGGACCGGCATTTTAGCAATGGAATCCGTAAGTCGCGGAGCCCAAACGGGCGTCATTTTCGAACTCTCCCGGCCGGCAGTCGCCACGATCGTTGACAATTTGAAATTGCTGAAGCTGGAGACTCAAATTGATGTTCAAAACGTCGACACTTTGAGGTGGCTGCGAAGTATTCCCGCGAACACCAAGAACTGGCCTCAAATGCCATGGGTTATTTACTGTTGCCCACCCTATCGTCTATGGAAAGAGGAATCGCAACGCCTACTAGCTGGCATTGCAGAGCTGTATGCGGCGGCGCCGACCGGCAGTTGGTTGGTCTGCGAAACGGAGCAAGATTTCGACATGGCAAAGGAATTGCCCGGTATCGACTGGGATATTCGCAAGTACAACCCAGCCTATGTCGCGGTCGCTCACAAGACGGAAGCAGTAACCACCGGTTCGTGATGCGGCCCATTGACGAAGGCTTTGAGCGAGTCTGCTACTAAATTCCGCAATCAACTGCCACAAATCTTGGCCACCCGTTTTTTGCTTTCTCGGGTGGAGCAGACCTTTGCCCATCCCCGCTTGGAACGCGCTGCTTTTCCCCTTTAAATGCAATTTTCGACCCGTAACGGTTAATGGAACGCCGTTTGCGTTGAAGAGTAAGCGGTCTAGCAGCGATGGAGTTTTTGGTTGAGAGGAATGGATAATGTCAACAATATCTGCACTCGGATCGGAACGGTTTTCGACCGATCGAGCTGAACTTAAGTGGCTTAAAACGGGCCGAAGCTTTGCGACTTGTACGCTTAAACTGACGAATAACTTACTGGGTAGCGTTTGGGGCCTGCTGGCCTGCAAATGCATCATATTGGTCGTTTCGGCCTTGGATATCTATCTGACGGTTAAGTATGTCGAGTTCTTGCCACAGTTGGAATTGAATCCAATCGGTCGGTGGTTGTTGGGGCTCGACAACGGTCCCGAATGCAAATTGCAGAATGCAGCGGCGTTCATTACCGCCAAGTTTGCAGGCAATGTTCTGGTATTAGCGATTATCGAAATGCTAGCGCATTGTCGCTTCCGCAGGGTTGGCTTTGTGGCGGCCGCAGTTGCACTGTTTCAAATTCTGCTTGGATTGTTCATGTGTTACGCAGATCTTAGCCAATAAACGCAGCTCTCGCGTTACTGGGTCGCTTGATGTTTAATAGAGCGAATCGGACTGGTCAAATCGCGGTGGTTGGCCATCGGCCTGATCCGTCTGTTTTTCCATTGCTATAGAGCGACACGTTTTTTGATTACTCGCGCACGCAGCTCAACTCGGTCGGTCCTGTTCGTACAGTTGCCCATTCCACCGGCGGGGCCTTCGCCCATTATCGGAAATGTTCCGCTTGCGGCTGGGTATCTCATCTTGCACGCGCGCGCACGCGGGTTGGATCAGCATTTTCATTTCGATATTCTCCCGCCTAAGATCTGCAATTACCACTCAGACCTTGGGATTGTAGACGCAATTATCGCGCGTGACCCCGGCATCGTCGGCTTTTCATGCTACCTGTGGAACATCGATCGAACCCTTTGGATTGCGGCGCAACTAAAACGCTTGCGGCCAGAGATCATTATCGTCCTGGGTGGACCCGAGATCACCAACGACAACGCGTGGGTATTCGCGTCTGGCGTGGTGGATTACGCGGCGGTTGGCGAAGGGGAACAGACCTTTAGCGAATTGTTGGAAGCAATGCTCTCGGGTGAAGAAGGCCGCCGCTTGATTCCCGGATTGTGGCGTCAGACGGAGCCTCGCATTCCCTTATTTCGCAAACCGATTGCGAACTTGGACGATGTATCCTCTCCTTATTTGTACGGCATCTTGAACGCGGCAGATGAACGTATGCTTTTGCTGGAAACAATTCGCGGTTGCGTGTTCAAGTGTAAATTCTGTTATTACCCAAAGAGTTATGATTCGCTGTATTTTGTTTCTGAAGATAAGATCAAAGCGAATTTGCAGCACGCTCGAGAGGCAGAGGTAACGGAGGTCATCTTACTTGATCCGACGTTAAATCAACGCCGCGATTTCGATGACTTCTTGAGGTTACTTGCGCGTGAGAATCCCGACCAACGGTTCACCTACTTTGGTGAACTGCGATCCGAAGGCATCAAACCCGAGACGGCCAAACTGCTCCGCGCCGCCAACTTTACGGAAGTTGAAATTGGATTGCAGTCGGTTGACCCTGCCACCCAAGACCTTATGGATCGTCGCAACAATATGAAAGCATTCGAACGCGGCGTGTCAGCGCTGTTGGATGCTGGCATTCGGGTGAAAGTTGACTTAATCATTGGTCTGCCTGGCGATACGATGGCCTCGGTGCGTCGCGGCTTCGATTATCTGTCTTCGAGCAAAATGTTTACTTCGACACAGGTGTTCAACTTGGCCATTCTGCCGGGCACGGCGTTTCGTTCAGAAGCCGAGCAGTTGGGCCTGCAATTCCAACCGCGACCACCCTACTATGTACTTGAAACTCCCACGCTTCAGACCAGCGACCTGTATGAGTTAATGGCGGATGCGCAGGATGTTTTTGAAACAGAGTGGGACCCATTTCCGGACCCGAAGCTGGAATTCGATCCTTTGAGTGAGTGCGTGGAATGTGTTCGCATCGACTTCGATGGGGAGAGTCCCGAGTTGCCGCCGGCGGGCTTACGAGCTCAAGCCTTGACATTGTGGTTCAAAGCGAACAGATTGCCCGACCATGTGGACGCGATGCAACAGATCATTCAAAAGGTCCTGCAGGACTGTCCACATACAACTCTGCAATTGGTACTTGAGCCGAGTGAGAATCCGACCTCGGTGACCAATGAATGCGTAGAACAATTGCTGGCGACTTGCTATCAGCATCCGAATTACTTGGATCGCTATTATAGTTTGAATCCCCAAGGATTGCTGGGATCAAAGCGCGTGCTGATTGTGGTCGATGATGAAGTGATCGATAGCGTCGATCCAGACTGGGCAGATGCCATTGAAGAGACCGCGACGCTGGTCGGCAAAGACTGAACAAATTCAAAATGTGGCCGAGTCGCTCCGAGACTCGATTACGCGCACGAAAACGAAGGTCGATAATCAGACCATGGCTCCGAGTTGCGGAGCAATTCAGCCACGACTATTTCGTTTCTGGTTGCGCAACGCCGCTAGCCTTTGAACGGGTTGCTGGTTTTTCTTCAGCCACAGAGACCTATTCAGCCACTGGGCCTTTGGCGACAATCGTTTCGGCGTCTCGCACTAAATCATTCTGCAAAAACTTCTGCATCATTTCGCGAGTCGTTTGGAGCATCTTGTCGATTCGTGCCTTAGCACCCATCGAGACTGGTCCCAATGAATCGTCGAGTAACTTGCGTTGCAGTTTGTCGAGGGTTTCAACCATGGCGCTATAGTCTTTGAGAGTTCGAAGTTCGCTCATCACCTTCTCGGCCTCGGTCTTTTTGTTTTGTTGGACTAACTTGCGAACGCGCGTCGAAAGCAATGTGCGCAGACCGATTAAGTCGAGTACTTCGCCTTGGAAACCTCGCACAAACGCTTCGGCTTCCAATCGCCGCGAATCGTCAGCCAATTCCGCCACTTCAAGCGGGCTGATGCCGGGCACGACGGGCAGTCTGGCCAGCACTACATCGCCGCTTTTCACATACAGTTGAACCAGCGGTTGCCTAAGTGCGATCAAGTGCTTCTCATAATCAATCGGCTCGGAAGGCGCTGGCTCTGTTGTGGTGGGCGGTGGTGCATTAGTTTTGGGCGGAACGGTCGCCTGATCTGCTTGCTCTGCGTCGGAGGCTGATTCTGCAGTCGGTGCTGCTGCTGAAGTGGCTGCTGCGGCCGCAAGTTCTGCCGCTTCTTTGGCTGTTTTCTCCGAGGCCGCTTTGGCTGCGCGGAGCGCTTCAGGTAGGATTGAAATGTTGCTGCTTGGTAACTGCAGCGTAAAGCGACCTCGCCAATCCGTCTTTCCTAACAAGGTGAATTTCTCGGTCTGAAGATCGCGTTGGTACACGGCGCAGCCACCTTGAGGTCGGCCGGTACTGCGTACGGTTACCAGGATTTCGGTTTCAGCGTAATTCGGTCGGACCCGCAATAACAAGCGCTGGGTGCGACGATTGTTGCGACCTTGAAGCCCAGGACCGCCCGAGTAGGCGTAAACGTTAGCGATCATCTTGATGCCATCGGACTCTGTGATGGCTGCGTAAGTCCAAGGCAGCGGTTCGATCAGGATGGGGAGGCCATTGCTGCCATCGCGGCGAACGACGGGCTGCATCAGATCGCCGGGGCGAACGAGGGCCGGATTGTCATCGGTCAAAATCAATCCTCCCGCCTTGAGTCGCAGATTGGCCGACTTCGAGGCGGCATTTTCCACACGTGCAATGGGCGCGAACGCGCTGGCGATGGCTGCTGTCGCGACGCGCGACATGAAGGACCATGAGCTGGTGTCGCGGCGAATGGTTGGCCCCAGAAACTGTAGACCGCAATCCAACTCCCGAGCCTTTACATAGTACCCGTCGCTATTGCGCCCGATGTGTAGCATGAATATCTTGTCGTGTCGACGTAGCAGGCTCTCAGTTTGCCAGGGCAGCAATAAGCTGACTGGGCGCGACAGTTTTTCGATCGCCTTTGTGGCGGAACGGGGCACCAGCGCCGCTTGAATCGTCTTGGCCTCCAAACCGGCAGTGATGGCGGCCATTCCGCCATCGATCCCTTTCAATTTGCTTAACATTCCAGCAACTGCGGAGGTCGGATCGAAGGCCGCTTTGGCTGTCTCGGCTTCGATCTTGGATTTGTGCTCAGGGAGAATCGCGAACTCAGTGAATTTTTCGACTGCATTTTCCAGGGTGCGCACTGAGCTAGTGAGTGCTGGGTCGCGACTGACTACCAACACCAGTTCCTCACGCGAGAAGTCGTCGAGCGTCAGAGTGTCAATGTTCCGTGCAAGCCGACTGCGCAACTCGGGTTCGGTCAGTTTGACTTGTGTACGCCAAGCCGCTTGGAACATGCGGTCAAGATCGTCGGAAAGGGCTCTTGCGAATTGCGACTTGGCCAATTCGCACACGTCCAAGTTTGCATCCAGCGCGCACCAGACCTCAACTTCATAGGCTGAAAACTCCCACACTTTGACAGCATCTTGCGCCACCGCCGGTTGTAAACAGAGCATGAGCGCACAAGCCAACCAAGCCACGAAATGTAGACGGTAGCGGTAAAACTTATTCATTGAAAGATCTTCAATCACAGTGATCCCACTGGTGTATTGATTGGTGCAGACTCTAGTTGGAAGCGGTTTCAAGGAAGCCGAGATTGATGCGCCACTGTCCCACGTTTTCATAAAGCGATACGGGTGCATCCTCCAGGCCTTCAACATAACGACTCGCAGCAAAGCGATCTGTAATTTGCCAAAGTGGAAGGATCGGCAAATGGTAGTCGATCAAACGATGGAGGTCTTGCAAGCTGTTACGAACATCTTTCCAATTCCTCGCACCGCGCAGTTTCTCAAGCGCCAAAACAATGAACGGATTGTCCGTCGCAGCGAGACCACTGGCTCCGAGCAAGCGCTCAATGTCGGTGGCTGGTTCCCAAAGCGTGGCGGTGACATACAACAGGTCGCACGGCGTGTTGACATCGTAGCTTTTGCCCGCTGGCAAGATCACCGTCTCAGCCTTGATGCCGACGATAGACCATTGCTGAATCATGGCTTGTACCGCTACCCGCGCAAATTCGAAGTCCGGACACGCGACCTTTAACGTTCCCAGAACCGGTGGCGTTTCGTCGATTTTCTTCGCGGCTTCGTCGAGTTCACGCTGTGTCATCACAAACAGCAACTTGGCCAGTTGCGGGTTGTAGCCGGTTGGCAAAACTTCCGGATCATAGGCATACGATAATGGGTCCGCTCCGCCAACGCCCACTGGGAATGGGCCGCTGATCAGTCGACCGTCTTCAACGCGGGTACTATTCAACAGCTCTCCATGCAACATGCCTTCACGATTTGAGCCATAAAGAAGCGCACGTTTGAATTTATCTTTCGCCAAAAAAGGGTTGTCTGAAAGGGGTACCAGCATATGAACCGTCGGCAAGGCATAACCGCCGATCCTAATGCGCGGATCAATCGCCAGTCGCTTTGCATCAGCCGGATAGAGTTGATCGAGCACATCCAATTCACCGTGCAGCAAATCGTTGACGGCACGTTTAGGGTCGTCGTAAAAAATCTCAACGATCTCAAGGGGTTGGCCATTGGTTGGTTTTGCACCGCGGATCGTATAGGACGTCTCGCTTGCGTCGATCGCCCCTAATTGATAACGGCCCGGTAGCGTACCGTGAATGTCATTTTCGGGTAACGACCATTGAAGCAATGCGTGTGGCAAGACGTTGGGGCGTTTGAGTTTCACCGTGATTTGTTTTGTCGAGTTGACGGTGACCGAATCAAAAATCGCGGCCCACGAAGCGTCATAGTTGGCATGGTGAGGGTCAGCGCGTTCGAGAAATATTTGGCTGAGTCCAAAGGATTCCAAGGTCGGATTAGCATTTGGTTCGATCGACAATATCAACTCTTGCCGATCATCGCTCTGCCGGAATGTGCCGAGCGCGAATCCGTAACGTCCGCCCTCACTGCCCGTCTTTAGAAACTGAAAGATAGCTTGGTTCGTAAGAGCTCCCGCGCGGCGCGCGGGCCAATTCACCAAGCTCGACGGGTTCAGCTCGGTACTGCGCTGCATCACGCCGACTCGAATCATCGGGTGCTTACGATTGATTTCCTGTACGAGTTGTTTGGCAGCGGGCGCATCGGGCAGAATCTCCATCATAGCCGCCGCCGCCGAACGTGCCTCTCGGAATTTTTTTTGCGACATCAAACTTTCGGCTTCGTTCTTTTTTGCCTCAGCCATGTTTTCCAGTTTGACGTCCCAGGCTTTCACCACAGGCAAACTGTCGCCGTAGGTGGTCTTCAATCTCTTGTGCAACATTTTTGCGTTGCCTAGTTCTCCGGCTTCGAAATAGGCATTGATCAGTGAGTTGGCGACGTTGGACAGCGCGCCCGAAACTTTATCGGCTTGATAGTCAGACGCAGTTTGCTGGAGTTCCTCAAGCGCAGAGAGCGTTTGGCGATACTCCTGCGATTTAAACATCTTGATCGCGCTCTGGTAGAGAAACTCCCTGCGGAGTCCTTCCAGATTCGACATGTTGGGGTAGTTCTTGAGCAAGTAACTCAAGTTCATGAAAGCTTCGACAAAGTCACCTGACTTCAGTTTCTCAAGAGCCTCTTCATAGATGCGCTGTTCGTAGAGGTCGATTCTTTCAATGTCACGCCATAGTATTTCGTAACGGCGAGCTTCTCCCGCCTTCAACAGAATGAGATCTTCAAGCTTGGTCGTGTCGGCGGGCCTGGGTGGGACTTGCCGAAACGGCAGCGGAGCTACTTTGAAACTGCCGCCACCCGCGCTAGCTTTGAGCGTGATTAAATCAAACGGCTGTTGGTCGATGAGGGGTGGATCGGAAATCTCGAGACTTTCGTCCTGAGCGCGAGCATGGTAGGCACTTTGCACCAGCAAGGCTGTGGCTGCAATGTGAAGCACAAGTCGCAATATTGACTTTACAATCGAATGGCTATTCTGCATTGTTCATTCCATCTATTCGATTGTGCGAGTGGTTGGGATTGGCAAAAGCAACACGGCTCCTTCGTCGCTGCCAACCAATATGTTGCTTTGAATCACTTTGGCGGTTCCACTAAGCGACTGTCCCACATCGACCGATCCGGTCACATCGCCCGAATTCTGATTAACGACCCACACCTGGCCCCCAGAGGTCAGGAATACAAGCGAATCGGCGGACTTCAAGGGTGGTCCGAGTAATTTGGATTTTGGGAAATCAAGCGACCAGAGTTTTTGGTTTTCGGCCGAAACAGCTTGCAGTTTTCCGTCAACCTGCACGATCACGGCATTTTCTGTTATGAATGGACCAGCGATCAAGCGTCCGTCCAGCGGCAGCGATGGACCTTTGGCCAAACTGGTCGCGTCAAATTGCAACAAGTTGTCGACGGCGGGAGTCGCTTCGACGCCGAACACTTTGTTGTTCAAAGCCACTAAAGGACCAGTCAAGCGATTTTCAAGATCCACTTCGGTCAGTGCTCGAAGAGTTTCGCCGACACCGATGCGAATTAACTTCTGCGTACTATTGGCTGCGATCAAGGTTTTCGAATCGGCAAAATACACGGGCTGGTTCCAAGTGATGCGTGCACCTGGCTGCATGGGTACTTGGAAAGGACTGACTGCGGGCGCTCCGTTGCTTGGGTCAACTAAAACGATCTGACCATTTTCGAGCCCAATCGCGAACTGTCCTTCGACTGCCGTGGGAGGGCAACTGGGTTTTGAGCCTGCAAAATTTGCCGAGAGTATTCGTAACTTATTCTGTGCGGTCGCAGAATAGATCGCAATCTGATTAGGGGTCGAAGCGTTTAGCAACATGAGCTCGTTGCTCAACTGCGTTGGAAATCCAAACTTGAGCTGCGCCTTGCTCTCGCCAGGATTGCTGTCTGCCTGTTCGCGTATGGGTTTGGTTGGATCCAATGTAAACAACATCCCGGCGGAATTGATTGCGTCGGGCTTGCCAGCACCCGTTGTGACAATGGACACGACCGGCACGCCCAGATCCGTTGCCCAAAGCGCATCGCCGGTTTCGGCGTTCACCGCTGAAACTCGAATTCCGGAATTACCTCGCAAAATTCGACAATGAACCATCGTATCGCCAATAAGCTGCGGTGGACTAGTGAATCTATCGCCATCTTCTTTCACCCATGCCCGCTCAAGTTTGCCTCGCGATACCACAAGGTCCATGCGAATCAGCATGCTTTCGGCGATCCACAGCCGATTGTTGCCCGCCGCCAAGTAGGACAATCGCGGCTCTTGATTGCTGGCTGGCACCGGATCAAAGCGACTGACCTTGTCTTTATCAGCGGCAGGTTCCACATCGAGAACCGCAATTTCCCCCAGGTCAGAAATGACGAATACGCGACGGCCATCAACTTGCGGTGGGACGACGATGTTGCCTTTCATGCGGAAAGGTGTCTGCGTACTCTTAAGCTCGAGTCCCTGTGCCGATGTATTCAAGACTCGAATGAGCGAATGGTCACCACGGTTTTCGAATATGAACAGTTGTCCGAGGACCAGAACTGGCGGAACCGCAATAGCGCCAGTGCGATGGCCCAAGTAATAAACCTCTTTGCAAGCGCCATCGGAGCGCGACAAAACGTACAGATTGCTACTATCGGCCATCACGTAAAGGTGCTGTTTACCGGAGCCCGAACCGGGAGCCACCGATACAGGTTGAGGTAACTTGAGCATCCATTTCGTTTGTCCAGCAACACCATCCAGACTTACGACCGATCCATCCAGCGTGCTAACGAAAACATCTTCACCATCAACATAGGGACTATGTATCGGGGTCGACATGTCAGCGAACCATTGAGTGGCACCATTCGCACCAGCCAATCTTTGCAGCCTGCCGAGCTCGGGTTGGCAGACGAGCACATCGCTCGCTGCGGTTTCACTGAGCCGGACCGGTTCATTTTGGAAGTCTCGGCCGATGTATTGCCGCCACAGAACCGCCCCGGATTGACCATCCAAGCCGTAGACAGAACCCTTGACTTTCACAAACAATTGTCTGCCTTTGAGGGCGGGTGCCAGTGCGTTGGCTACCTGGGGGCTGGCTTTAGAGCTATTGCCAAGAACGAATGTTCTACCGACCGAGGATGGCGGGGCTTCTTTGCTTAGCCGAATATTCAGAGCACCAGGCGCAACCAGTGACTCTTGAATTGCGGTCGCATCTTTGACTTTGGCATTCAGCCTTTCGTCGGTTTCGAGTTGGGGGTAGCGATTGATAAGTTCGCGACGAATCTCGTGGGCACCAAGCGCATCTTTGGTCGCGAGCTTGGCATTAATGGCTTCGATGGCTTTAACCAACTCCTCTTCCCGACCGATGTCGCGCACAATTCTTTCACGACCTTCAATGACTCGAAGATACGTTTGTTCTTGAGCGGTCCGCTGGGCACCACCCACATATTGCGGATCGTTGATGATTTTGAGGAGCTCGTCCATCTGCTTCATCAGCGATTTGCGATCCGCGACAGATTCGGTACGGTCTGCACGCTCGTTGAATTTGCCTGCCAAACTTAACAACACGCCGTACAAATCCCCTTGTTCACCCGAAAGCGCGGGTTCGCTGGCAATCGTCGGTAGCAATTGAGAAGCGGTCTTCAGTCCAATATTTGGATCCGAGGCCATTTCCACATCTTTGCGAATCAGAGCCAGGGCCTGGCGAACCTTGGCGAATGAAACATTCTCATCACTGCCGAAGTTCTTCGTAAACGTCGTGTAGATCTCCGCTGCTTTTTCGTAATTGCGTTGCTTGTAGGCTTCATCGGCATTGAGGAGTGTGTCTTTTGCATTGCCTCTCCAAAAATGCCACGTCAACCAGCCGCCGAGGATTAGAGTCAAGGCGAACAGCATCCCAATCCCTAAAATCCGGAACGAATCCCAGGGATTTACCTTGACCGTCGCTTCACTGCGGTGTGCGCGTACAGGCTTGGGTCGCTTGGTTTCCTGTGGGTTCGCCGTGCGGGCCTTGGCACGCGCAGAACGCGACTGGGCTTCTACCACTTCTACCGGCTCAACTTCAACAACCTCTTCGATCGGCGTGACTTCCACAGGCGCTTCATCGGCGACGAAAATCGCCGAGGCATTTGGCTTTTTCGAATCGCTCTCGGGCAGCAAGTCGAGTTCAAATTGGGGGTCATTGCGCGGCTTGGCGGGCGTCTCAGGCTCGCCGCCGCCCTTAAAATCCGCAATCAATTTAGTAGCTTGAAACTTGGTCAAGTGTCCGTTGTCGACCAACAGTTTTGCAATCATTTCGGGAGTCAATCGCGATTTCACTTCAGCTACTTGGCGCCGAAGTTCATCGATGATGGACGGCGAAAGAAGTTGCTGAGCGGCGATCTGTTCTATGAATTGTTTGGCCTGCACTTGCATTGATCCGATGCGACGTGGTGCGAAAAGATAAGTGGTAACAAAGTGGCTGTGGGTCGCTATACGACGAAACCGACTTTCGACAAGTTTTTCTCTAGAAAACGCCTTTTTTGAGGCGACGCCATAATGTCAAAAGCGGAAACGACTGCACATGAAATCATCGCGCACAAGGAATACGAAATTCCGGCAAATTCTCGCATTGATCGTCCCCGTTTTGTGCAATGAGCTAACCGAGTTGTGGACAAGTCTAACTGGCAGCGAGTTCAAAAGGCCGAGTTTACAAAAAGCACTTCCGAATCGCCAGAATGACGATGACCAGAATGATGATGACAAGCAGCTAGCACTGATGATAACCGCTAGTGAACAACGTTGCATCGCGAAGTGAAAAAACGGGCGCAGTTTTCCGTTAAACGCCGCCACAAAAGGCGGGGAATCCCGTTCGAGGCCGTGAATAAATGTGGTCCAGTCGCTCTGCGACTCGACTACGCTCTCGAAAACGAAGGCCGACAATCAGACACAGGCTCCGAGTTGCAGAGCAACTCGGCCACGTCGCATCTGCCGGATGCGACTAACAAGCAGTGCTGTTCAAGACGCCGTCACAATCGCCTGCTTTTCGAATTATTTTACCGTGCGGTAACGCTGTTCGATGACAACGAAGTCGAAACCCGACGAGACTGGCTGCGATTCGAAAACCGTCTTGGCGATCTCGCGGACTTTGCTGTGCCCTTTGCTGATCGCGTACTTCATTTCCGTCTGATAAAGTCGATCTTCCAGGTCTTTCGGGATAAACTTGAGCATTTGGCGGCCTTGGGTTTGAACGCC
>JANLQO010000225.1:0-7236 GCA_031367855.1 Planctomycetia bacterium
GGTGATGCAACCACCGGCATTTCGCGCGATACCACATCACCGCGCGAACATACATCTGAACTCTGGACTCAACTCAAGATTCCCGATGAGGCTATCGATGGCTTACAGGGCAAAAATACTTATCAAGAGATTCAAAGCCTAAAGCAGGTCATCGACCGATACCGCGGCGGCCGTGTGGGCATATTAACCAGCGCTCTGCACTTACCCCGCGCGATGCGATTGGCTAAAGCTGCGGGGTTGGATGTGGTCCCCTTGGCCGCAGATCATCTTGCTTCCTCGCAGCCGTTTACCTACCTTGACTTCATCCCCAGTGCCACACCGCTAAATCAACTGGCCGCCTGCCAAAATGAATACATGGCGTGGTTTGTTGGGCGCTAGTCATTTACGCTGGGCACAATCGGTTGCTCCACAACTTGTGCGTCAGCCACCTTCGCTTTTGGTCCGCGTACTTTCACGAATCCTGACATGGCAACGATGGTCGCCGCTAACAGGACAACGATTTTCAGCCACTTTTCGCGATTGGCGCGCATTCCCTCAAACTTGGCAGATCGGCCAACCAGGACACTGGCGATAAAGAAAATCACGAAAGCCAAAATAATCTTCGTGCCGATCAATCCGTGATACAGCCCATCCTTTTTGTGTAGCGGCATTTGTTGTAAGTAGTTGTAGAATCCCGTAACCAAAAACAACAAGATGCCCACGTGAACGTATCGCTTCCAAGTCTTATTAACCAAACTGCGAAGCCGCTCGTGCTGGTCGTCGCTGAGTTGTTTGGCGGCTGGCAATAGTACAAACACCATGAACACCGATCCGCCTACCAAGGCAATTGCCGTGGATACGTGAACGATTCGTGAAATGGCATCGATCAAAAGCTGGCTATCCACTCGAAATCTCCCACTTGACTGGTATGACCAGCAAGAAAACACTGACAATCGGAACTTGGCTATCTCACACGGCCGACGCGTATTAGACGATACGATGAAGAACACGTCCAGTCGACATGCGCCGCAGCGATTGGGACTAGCTGATCACTTCGTTTACAACTCGGGCTGGGACAACGCCCGTTAATCGAAAATCGAGGCCTTGGGCGCGCACGCTTAGTCGTTCGTGATTCAATCCCAGTTGATGGAGCAGCGTAGCGTGAATGTCGCGGACATGGACGGATTCGCCGATGGGACCAAAGCCGAATTCATCGGTCTCGCCGTGGATCATGCCAGGAGTGAAGCCACCGCCGGCGAACCACATGGTAAATGCATCGATGTGATGGTTGCGACCGGTCGATTCGCGAACTTCGCCCATGGGCGTGCGACCGAATTCTCCGCCCCACATGACGATCGTGTCTTCGAGTAGACCGCGCCGCTTCAAATCGAGGATCAAGGCGGCGGACGGCTGATCAATCTCGCGGCTGATCGCGGGGAGATGCTCTTCCAAGTTTTCGGTCGGACCACCGTGATGATCCCAATTCGTATGATACAGTTGAATGAACCGCACACCGCGCTCGACCAAGCGACGAGCGAGCAAGCAATTCCGCGCGTAACTTGATTCCTTGGGATCTTTGATGCCATACATGGCTAGTGTGTCGGAGCTTTCGCCGGACGTGTCCATCAACTCAGGCGCACTGCTTTGCATACGATAGGCCATTTCGTAGGCATTGATACGAGTCGAAATTTCATCGTCGCCGGTTGCTGCCAATCGCTGCTGGTTCAGTTCGCGGATCGCGGCCAGAACTTCGATCTGCTTTTCGTCTGTCACCGACGCGGGGGTACTTAAATTCAGTATAGGCTCACCTTGATTGCGTAAGGGAACGCCTTGGTAAGTGGTAGGCAACATGCCGCTGCCCCACAAGACTGCACCGCCTCGCGGACCGCGTGGGCCACTTTGCAACACCACAAACCCAGGCAAATCCTCGCATTCGCTCCCCAATCCGTACGTCAACCACGCGCCGAGGGTAGGGCGTCCGAACTGGCCACTGCCGCTGTTCATGAACAACTTCGCGGGCGCATGATTGAACAAATCCGTCTTGCAAGTGCGGATAAATGTCAACTCGTCGACGATCTTTGCAGTGTTCGGCATAAGGTCACTGACCCATGCGCCGTGGCTTCCATATTGACGAAACGACCGACGCGATCCCAACAGGTTCGTGCGGTGGCTGCTACCCATGAAGGCAAAGCGTTTGCCTTCGAGGTAGCTTTGCGGCATCGGTTCGCCGTTGAGCTTATTGAGCATCGGTTTGAAATCGTACATGTCCAGTTGCGAAGGGCCACCCGCCATGAATAGATAGATAACGCGTTTGGCGCGGGCGGGAAAGTGCGGCAGCTTGGGCGCGAGCGGATTGTTCGTCACGGAAGCTTGTGCACCGCGTTCGGCAAGTAAATTTGCGAGCGCGATACTGCCTACGCCAACTCCACAGCGGCCGAAGAAGTGGCGTCGAGTTTCCTGTTGTAGGTCGCTTGGGCTATTCATCACCGGTCACTTCATTCACTCGCGGGTAACGGTCTCATCAAGATTCAATAATACGCGTGCGGCACTCAACGAATCCAACCGCTTGAACACAGCAAGCTCTTCCTCAGTCGGTCTGCGCGCAAGGCTCTGACGAAACGCAACTTCTAAGCCCTCGCGATCGATGACTTTTTGCAATGCGGTCGCGAATTCAAAGAAGGCGGTGTCATTCATCAACGTCAAGGCTTGCAAAGGCGTGTTGCTGCGAATGCGGCGTGTACAAGCGCTAAAGCCATCGGGGGCATCGAACACGTTCAGCGAAGGGGGTGGCGTGGCGCGATATACAAACGTGTACAGCCCGCGACGAAAACGATCGTCACCCTGGCTAACTTTCCATTCGCGTTTCACTTGACCCTGCCCCATCACGCCGTTTGGAATTGGGGGAAAGACCGGTGGGCCTCCCATTTTTTCCGACAACAGACCACTTGCCGCGAGCCCCACATCGCGCACGATCTCGGCATCCAACCGCAACCTGCGTTGACGACCCAATAAATAGTTGCCGGGATCTTTTTCTTTTAGGTCAGGGCGATCAGCGGAGGCCTGTCGATAAGCTTGTGAAGTGACAATCAAGCGATGCAATTCCTTCAAACTCCAGCCTCGTTCCATAAACTCGACCGCCATCCAGTCCAGCAACTCGGGGTGTGATGGGGGCGAACCTTGAAAGCCGAAATCGTTGTCTGTCTCGACTAAACCGCGGCCAAAGTAATGTTGCCACACTCGATTGACGATGACGCGTGCCGTAAGCGGATTTTCGGCCGAAACGATCCAGCGGGCCAGGTCGAGACGGTTGGGTTGCTGGCTGGTCGAATTCAATTTCGGCAGAACCGCTGGCGTACCACAAGGGACTTCAGCTGCCGGTCGCGTAAAGTCACCTTGGATGAACACGGTCGTCTTTCGCGGCTGCGGCAGTTCTTTCATTACCAAGGTTGACACGCCGGAATCCAGTTGCTTGGCAATCTCGGATAACCGAGCTTCTGCTAGCTTGAAGGCTGCGTGGTTGGCTATGCTACCACTGACAGCGGGACCGGCGGCGAAAAGACTCTGCAGTTGCTCGCCACTGCGCTTCGCTCGTTCGATTTCCAAGATATTGCGAATCGGCTTGGCGAGTGCGTTTTTCTGATCATCTGTTAACTGTTTTTCCCAAGCCTGCAGTTCCGCATCGGCCTCCATTACTATCCTGCGCTGCTCGCCTTCGAGAGTTTTCTTTTCAGCCAACAGGCCGGAGGCATTCAACTTCGGATCGTACACTGTGAGGCTGGGTTCATCTTGATTGTTGAAGAACGCGAAGAACTGGTAATACTCCCTTTGTTCGATTGGGTCGAATTTGTGATCGTGACATTGGCAACAACCAATCGTTAAACCGAGCCATACAGTGCCGGTCGTAGCTACCCGATCAAAGATGCTATCGATGCGGAATTGCTCTGGATCGATACCGCCCTCTTGATTGATTTGCGTGTTGCGATGAAATCCGGTGGCAATGCGTTGTTCATCGGTAGCCTCTGGAAGCAAGTCTCCTGCTAGTTGTTCAATGGTAAATTGATCGAAGGGCAGGTCTCGGTTCAGCGCGTCGACAACCCAGTCGCGGTACTTCCAAATTTGCCGCGGCGCGTCCACCGAGTAACCATTGCTGTCGGCGTATCGAGCTTGATCGAGCCACCAGCGGCCCCAACGCTCTCCGTAATGCGGACTGCGCAGCAAGCGTTCAACTAATTCCGCGTAGGCTTTTCCCGAGTCACTCTTCGACGCCGTTTCGAATGCGTCTACTTCGGCAATTGTCGGCGGCAGACCCGTCAAATCGAGATTTAATCGACGAATCAACGTGATCGCATCAGCGGATGGGGACGGCGGCAAATGCTCTCGCTGCAATCGATCCAATATGAAGGCATCGATGGCATTGGATTGGCCCAGAGCGGGCGGTTGCAATTTTTTGGGCGCAGCAAAAGACCAATGGGCTTCGTACTTCGCCCCCTGTTCGATCCAAGCCTGCAAGATGGCTTTTTGCTCCCGCGTCAATTGCTTACCCGATTCGGGTGGCGGCATCAATTCGCTGTCCTCGACTGAAAGGATACGGCGAATCAATTCGCTTTCGGAAGTGTTCCCGGGCTTGATTGCAGGCTGCCCGGAATCGGCGTCCGCCAAGGCTCCATCGCGTGTATCGAGCCGCAAATCACTTTGTCGCTTGGATTTGTCGAAGCCGTGGCAGGCAAAGCATTTTTCCGACAAAATCGGTCGCACATCGCGGTTGTATTGCAGTTCTTGGGCAAGCGAAACAACTTGCGGTTGCAAGCACAAAATGGCAAATGAAAACACTGTGCTCGATCCACGTACTCTGGCCTGAAGCATACTTTGGTTTTAGCGTGGGGAAAAGGTGCCGCTGAGCGGAGGAGGGTGACCCTATTGTACACAAACCAACCTCGCAGCTTGTGCTCCGCAAGCAACTGCCAGACCATTGGTTCTCGTGGATCGTGCGACATGCCGTTGGATTGAAGTAAATTGCGTCCAATCTGGCGAATATGCTGAATAATTGGTGAAAACGACTCGTTTTGGGCTCAGCGTCTGTCCAGCGAAAACTGTACGCCCCGCGCTCGACACTTGCTCAAAAGGGTGCCATGGAATCAAAGGGGATCTGTTGCAGCCTGCAATACGTGTGGTACATTACCGACGTCTAAATGGGCGGTTTGTGAAGTTCGCTTGGCTGCCGCCCGCAAAGGCACTGGATGATTCGTTGATTAATAAGCGGCATTGGGCGCGCTGTTGAATTCCCCGAGCGATTTTCAAATTTCGGAGAGTTCGGCCACCGGCGTGCGAATTGCTGTCACCATTATCGAAATCGCCAGGCTGTTTGAATACTGCTCCCAATCACCATTCACGTCTTTTCGCATCCCACTGTTCCTATGTTGCTCGGGCTAACTATTCTGCTCGTGCTGCTAGCATGGACGCTAGGCAACACCATCGCGCGTTCGACGAATCGGTCGCCGCTAGAGGCACACACTAGTCGATTGCTGCACAGAAAGTCTGTGTCGCGATTCGCTTGCTGTATGCGCTCGAGCCTGACGAATTCGCTGACGTACGTGATTGAAATGTTGCGTCGCCTTGAATTGCAACCTGCTTTGGCGACGGCGTCACCTCCGGGTGATTTCGCCGTTATTCCAGTTGCAACGACCTGCCGTTCCTCAGACTGTTGCGCTTTGCTCATTGGTCGGACTTCGCTGGGCTTTAGAGGCCTTCCGAAGTTGTCGGCGCGAGATTCGTATAACTCGTCTCGCTGTTCACTGCCGCGCTCGCGCGGCGCTGAAGGCTAAAGTTCTAGGGTGTTCCCGCTGCGGCGTTTGGTCAAGTTGACCGAGCGCCGGACGCGCGGCCAAGCAGTGTTCAACCTCCTGTTGCGTGTTTCTATACAAACAAAGAGGGGTTTCGCTTGGACACATATCAATTACTAGACAATGGTCTTTTGGCGGCCGGTGAGTATGGCCCAACCGCCGTGATGACCGCGGTGATGATCGCCGCGATTGTCGGCATCGGAATTGGCGGAGTCGCTATCAAGTTCATCGACATATTGCGTAAACGCGATATCAAAACCCAGTCTCAAACGATGCTTGACCAAGCTAAAGCCGATGCGACCAACGTCATACGCTCAGCGGAATTAGAAGCCAAAGAGAAAGCCTTGCAGCAAAAGCAGATGATGGAATCGGAAGTTGCCAAGCTGCGCGATGCTGTCCGCAAGAAAGAGTCGGCGCTTGATCGCCGTGAAGAAACCTTGCTACAGTCGGCCGAGGATGTGAAGAAACAGGAGAAGATGGTCGAGGCGAACCAACGTCGGGTCTCCGACAAATTGGCCGAGGCGACTAAACGGTCCGAGGAGGCTCAACGCGCGGTCCAGGAACAGACGCAACAACTGCAACGTATCAGCGGCATGAGTCGCGAGGCGGCCGAGTCGCAATTGATGACGTTACTCGAAAAGGAGTTGTCGCAAGACGTCGGCAATCGAATTCTGAAGCACGAACGTCGGGTAAATGAAATTGCAGAACAGAAGTCGCAAGAAATCATTCTGACCGCGATGCAACGTTACGCCTCCGCCCATACGGCTGACAGTACGACCAGCACCGTTGATATTCCTAACGACGAAATGAAGGGCCGCATCATCGGTCGCGAAGGTCGCAACATTCGCGCGTTCGAAAAGGCGACGGGAGTTGACGTGATCATCGACGATACGCCCGGCGTAGTGATTGTCAGTGGTTTTGACCCTGTCCGCCGCGAAGTCGCGCGTCAATCGCTGGATAAATTGATCGCTGACGGTCGCATTCATCCTTCGCGGATCGAAGAACTAGTTGCGCAAACGGAAAAGGAACTTGAGGTATTCATTCGCCGCAAAGGCCAAGAAGCGCTCGAGGAAGTCAACATTGGCTCCGCTCATGAACGCGTGGTATACCTGCTTGGTCGTCTGCATTTCAGAACCAGCTTCAGTCAAAATGTGCTGCGTCACAGCGTCGAAGTAGCGTTTCTGTCAGGCATGATGGCTGAGATGATAGGGCTGAAACCAGAACTTGCGCGGCGGGCTGGTTTACTGCACGATATCGGCAAAGCCGCCGACCATGAACTTGAAGGCGGTCATCCGAAGATTGGCGCGGACTTGCTCAAGCGACACGGTGAAAACGAAACCGTGGTGCATGCAGCCCTCGGGCATCACGATCAATTGACGACCGAGTATCCCTATACGTTGTTAGTGGCGACGGCAGA
>JANLQO010000227.1:0-8552 GCA_031367855.1 Planctomycetia bacterium
GCAGACCCTTATGAAGTGCCGAAGACCACCTCTGTAAACATCTTTGTTCGCACTTTGACCGACGAAAACACCTGTCGGGATGCGAGGCTCCTGCCGAGCTTTTAGTGTTCTTCCGCTAGGACATCCCGGCTTGTGAACGTCCAGCGGATGCCCGACAAAGGCTCCGCAGGAGCGTCGCTCTCCCGTATAGAGCTATTCACATGGCAAAGATGTTTACTGCAGCCGGGGCAGCCCCGTTTTTCAGTCAGGCTATTGACCAATATTCACTTTCGCCAGGATCGTATCCATCTCTGCGGCCGTGAAAGCTCGCACGGTTGAGGTTTTGACATTGCCTGCTGCCCCCAAGTGCAACAGCAAGGAAGTCGCCGCCTCGTCATCGGGGGCCTGGAAAATGAGTACCCCATCATAACCGCCCAAGGTCCAGTAGATATCGGTTACTTTAACACCCAACTTCTTGGCAGCTGTTTTAAGTGCCACCGCTCTTTTAGTCGTATCGCCGATCCCCTTGATGCCCTGCTCAGTGAACTTGATCGCGGTGATAAAGGTGGCCATAGAAGAATCTCCGTTTACAGTGTCGAGCACGCCCTTCCCAGGCCTAGGCCACAGAGCGCGCCACCCCAAAAACTAAAGTGGATGAATCACTAGTGGCAACTAATTGCAAATCGTAAGCCAAGCAAGAACGTGAACGATGGGCCGCTGGAAAACATTGGGGGGATGGTATAATCGCAGCGGGAAGTTGGCCGCTAGGACGTGCAGTCAGCAAGTGGACTCTAATGGCTCGCCAATGGCGATGTGAAAACGATGTCAGTACAAATGCAACTCGCGCGGATCATTATCAGCGAGATAAGCGATAACCAAGTCATCTATTTGCAAGAGATCGGGGGCGCACGCCAGTTTCCGATTTTGATCGGGATCTTTGAGGCGACGAGTATCGATCGTCGCGTTAAAGAAGATTATAGCCCGCCTCGTCCCTTGACGCACGATTTGATTGTTTCGATCGCCGAGCAGCTGGGTGCGGAATTTGATAGCGTAGTAATTCACGAGCTGCGCGAGCATACGTATTTTGCCAAGCTGCGTTTGAAAAAGGAGGGTGAGATCATTGAAGTGGATGCGCGCCCCAGCGATGCGATTGCGATCGCGGTGACCTTTTCGCCGCATTTGCCGATTTTCGTTTCTGAAGAAGTGCTTGAAGAAGCCGCGGGCGGGTAACGCACGAGCTGACTTAGAGCCTGTCCGAAAAGGGGTCTGACCCGTTGGAGGCAACTCGATTTCAAGGCGATTTTGTCGTTGCCGGAGAGGGTCAGACCCCTTTTCGGACAGGCTCTTAGAGCATATTGACGTGGAGCTTTGCTCTCAAACATCATGGAGGATTCAACTTGGCTCGCAATGAACAATTGATACGCCAGCATAAGATTCTGCAAGTGCTGGAACGCCTGCGATTTGGCGCGACGCTGGAGGAATTGCGCGATAGTGTTGTCGAAGAACTCGGGCTGAGCTCACTGCATGTTCGCAGTATCCGCCGCGACATCGAGGCGCTGGTGGCGGCAGGTATGCCGATCGCCGATGAAGATAGCCAGCGAGGCCGAGTGTGGAAGTTGAGCCGCGCGGACAAAGGACTTCAGAAAATCGCTACTACGGCTAGCGAAATGATCGCACTGTCGATGGGTCGCGATTTGATGCTCCCGCTTGTGGGCACGCAGTTTTGGATCGGCATTGAATCGTTCTGGAACAAGGTCCGTGAACAATTGCCTGCGGGTGTGTGGGAACATTATCAACGTTATCGACGCACTCTGTACGTGCTCGGCACGCCCACGAAGACTTACGAAAAGCATCAGGGGATGCTGAAGACGATCAATCGCGCGATCCAAGAGCATAGGCGCTTGGAAATGGAGTACCAAGTCCCCGGACGCACGCCGACGGTGCGCATTGTCGAACCGTACGGTGTGGCGATCTTCCAGTCGAGCATCTACGCCATTGCCACCGAGGAGGCCAGAGACGGCGAAGGGACCGAGCGACTTCGACATTGGAAACTGGATCGCTTTCTCAATGCCAAGGCGCTAGATACATGGTTCAAGCCGAACGAGACGATCGATCTGCAGTCGCATCTTGGGCAATCGGTCGGCATCTTCAGCGGAGCGGAGCCGAAAGAGTACGTGATTCGATTATCACCTCAAGCTGCGATGTGGGTTCAAGAAGATCCCTGGCACGCGCAACAAGTGCTTGCACCCGAAACAGATGGCAACGTATTGCTAACCGTGACCGCTTACCATGACACCGAGATTTTGCAACGTGTACTTAGGCTCGGCACCGAAGCCGAAGTGCTGGAGCCTGCGAGTTGCCGAGCCGAAATGAAACGCACGGTCGAAGCGCTCACGTCGAGATATCAAAGCAAACCCAAGCGCAATCGCGAATTATGATACGAACGATTTTCGAGGAGCACTTGTTTCTAGGCAACGCGCAGGACGCGCGCGAACTCAAGGTCCTTTATGACCACCGAATTACCGCTGTGGTGGATCTCGCGATCAACGAACGGCCGGCACAGTTGGCTCGTGAGATGGTCTATTGCCGATTTCCGCTGATGGACGGCGATGGTAACTCAGACGCAACGATCAACTCGGCGATTCGATGCATCATGATATTAATCGCGTCGAAGCAGCGAACTTTGGTTGCCTGCAGTGCGGGCATGAGCCGCTCGCCAGCGATTTCTGCAGCAGCGATTGCGCTGCTTACGAAACAATTGCCTGAGCAATGCTTAATAGATATCGTCACGGGCGCGCCGCACGACGTCTCACCAACATTGTGGTTACAAGTAAAATTCGTGTACACTCAAATTCAAAGCGAGGAGCGCTGAATCCCTATTTGCCAATGCAGAAGCGGCTGAAGATCGCCCCAAGGATGTCGTCGGAGTGAACTTCGCCGATTACAGCGGACAAGTCTTCCAGTGCCATGCGCAATTCGGCGGCGACTAATTCTTCACCTTCGTAGGAGGCGGCCAGAGCGATAGCACGGTGTAACGTGGTTGTCGCCGCGTCAAGCGACTGACGGCAACGTATAGCCATATGCTGCATGGCGGTAGACTGATACTCCGTAAGGTGACTGGCGACGCAGGCTGCCAAACGTGCTTGCAATTGAGCGATACCGCTGCCGCTGCGCACGCTCACCAAGACATCCAGTGTCGACCCGGCTGGCGTGCGTTGATTGGTTGGCACTGTCAGGTCAGATTTCGTGCCAACCGTTATCACAGTTACACCGATTTGAAACAGGGCTTGCACTTGAGAGGCCAACCAAGTGGCGTCAAGCGGCTGAGAGGAATCGACGCAATACAACGCAAGATCGGCTTGGGTTAAGCGACGTTGCAATGCGACTTGCGCCTCGACTCGCGGTGTGTCGCCCTGAAGTTCTTCGATGCCAGCGGTATCGATCAGTTCAACTTTCAAGCCCGCCAAGTCGATGGATTGTGCGACTGCGTCGCGGGTGGTACCAGCGATCGGCGAAACGATCGCGCGATCACTACCAACTAAGCGATTGAACAGCGAGCTCTTGCCGGAGTTCGGAAGGCCAACCATGACGATCTGCGCGGTCCGTGAGCGCACGTCGCGCGTGTTCAGCTGCAGCGAAAGGCCGGCGAGTCGTTCGCTGATAGAGGTTAACTGCAGAATCAATTCGGGCTGGCTGATGAATGCGATGTCCTCCTCCACAAAGTCCAGTCCGGCTTCGAGATGCGCAATCAATTCAACGAGTTGATCCCGCATCGCGCGCACTGGTCGTGAAAGGTTACCACCCAGTTGTGAGAGGGCTTGCTGCAACTGTGCAGAGCTTTCAGCTTCGATCACACCCAGGACGGCTTCCGCTTGGACAAGATCCACTTTGCCCGCAAGAAAGCTGCGCAACGTAAATTCACCTCGCTCGGCTGGCGCGGCACCTAGCGCGCACAAATAGTTTATCAGCGCTTCAACGATAGGCATCGAGCCGATTAAGTGTATTTCCGCACAAGGCTGGCCAGTGAAGCTGCGTGAGTCAGGCCAGTAGTAGGCGATTGCGGGCACCGACGACAATTCAGTTCGAACAGGCATTTCGAAGCAGCAGGTAACGCTCGCCGCCCGGGGCACAGTGGTGAGCAGAAGTTCTTGATCGCCAGCGCCTTGGAACAGTCGACTGAGAATCGCGCTAGTTTGCGACCCGGACAAGCGCACGATGGCGCGTCGCCCGGGCGTTGCGCCACTGCTGACCGCGACAATCGTCCGCTGTAAATCGAATTGCATTGGATGAATATAGGTGAATTGATTACGCGGTCAGCGGCAGCGGGCTGTCGGTGAATTGTCGATATTGTTTGGCGATCTTGGATCTCGCAAACTCGCCTGGGACTGCAAGGAGCCGTAAGCGAGCGCGGCGAATGACGCCTTTTTCCATGAATTCTCCAAGTATTCGCCAGGTAAAGTCTTCGTTTCGCCCAAGAATCCGATGGGCTTGGAGCGCGTCCGAAGACTCGATCATGATCATCGCCGTGACGCCGGATTTCTTGGCTAAACCGATCACCGTTGTAGCGCTTTTGTCGATCGACAGATCGTTCAACGTCAATCCATGCCACTGGGCTTCGGGGGTGCTTGAGCAAACGTCGAGTGTCGGGTGCGTATCGAGCAAAGTAGTCTGCACGCTGATCCACAACTCGAGCGCCAGTACGTTTGGAATCTCGCAGTCCAGCTTACGCCAATTCAACTGGACGGTATACAAATCATCGCCCGACTGCTCGTAACGCACGATCAAGTCATTTTGACGGACGTAGGCTTCCTGGATGTTAAACGAATGCGCTGGTCTAGGAGTTACTCGGAGAAAATGCCCGAGTGGCTTCGAGGAATAACGAATTTGCAAGCCAGCTTTTGGATCGCGCGGGTTCAGAGCGACTTGCCATTGATCGCTCTCCAAGGTCGCATTGTCAGTTTGCAATTGCCAATTCACCGCAGTTACTCCCAGTTCGCCCGTGATCGAAACGGCTCTATGAGGGACTTTTCGCTGAAAGTGAGCGCGAGCGCAGTCCACTCTTGCGACCTTTCTACTGTCCCAATGCGATGAAGATTGTAGCAGCCTTGTACAAAATCGGCAGGAGGAGCCTGTCCTCAAAATCATGTGGCAGTGTCGCTCCGCGACACTGGACTGTCGAGTCGCGGTGCGACATCGGCTTACGCCATCGTCATCAAGAGACTACGGCGTAGCGTGGCACGCTCTGGGTAGGTGAGCGATCAACAAGGATTATGGCTTGCATTCCGCACTTGGGTGAAACAGGACGGGGCAGTAGAATTGCATTTGGAGTATGATTTGCGCTGGAGCTGTTGGCAGGTGTTCGATTTATGGTTTCAATCAGTGATTCAACCAAGGTTCGTGTGGCTATGTCGTTTTTTTCGACTTCACTACTCTCAACAATGCGTCCTAACTCACTATTCTGCCTACTCCTGGCGTCAGCTTGCGTGGCGTCAAGTATTTTGCCAAGTCATGGACAGGAGGCTGCCAAGTCAGCCGATAAACCGGCGGACAACTCTACTGAGGACGCGGCGAAACCAGCGCCCGAGTTGGCTCCGCTGCCAGATTTATCGTTCACGGCGAATTCCACTGCGGAAGCACTGGAAAAAGTGATCGCAACTGCCAAGGGGATTCGGCCCGGTTCGGCTGAACAATATAGCGGGATGCAGACTGCCCTTCGCGACGCTTCCATGCAACTTATGACCGTTCTCCAAGACAAGAACTTGCCGCGCTACAAACAGGCGCAACTGGATTCGATGTCGGCTTCGCTGTCGTTGGCGACATTTTTCGGTGAAGACGCGCGTGCGAAGGTCGTCGAGCAATTAAAGCAGATGCTCAAGGAACGTGAAACACTGTCGATGGAGGATGTGCAGATGGCAACGCTTGCGGCAGCGAATTTGGAACTGAACCCAAACAAGCAAGACGCTCGCGATATCTACGAACTGCTTGATAACTTGCTTACCAAAGACAAACGCGAAGAAATGCAGAGCTTGCGCATCCATCTTCAATCGTCGTTGCGGCGCATCGATTTGCTCGGCAGTAAATTTGAAATTGAACATAAAGACATTAGAAACAAAGTGATCAAGACGGAGGACTTCGCTGGCAAATTTGTCGTCGTCGACTTTTTTGCGTCTTGGTGCCAACCCTGTTTAAGTGAAGTTCCGCGTCTTAAAAAATATGCGGCCAAGTATAAGGACAAGGGACTTGAAGTGCTCGCAATCAGCCTGGATGAAACACGCGAGGGGCTGGACAAGTACTTAACAGGAGCCGAGTTGCCGTGGACGGTAATTCATGACAACGCTGCCGAGCCGCTCGAAAGATTGCAACTGAAATTCGGCGTGGCTGCATTGCCAACGGTTTTACTGCTGAACAAGGAAGGGACTGTCGTTTCCCTTGAGGCGCGTGGAGCAGAACTGGATCGACTTATGGAGATGATTTTCGAGGCACCCACGCTTGCCGATCCACCACCGGGCGACAAGTCGGCAGGAAAGGCGGCGGAGAAGAAGGCCGACGCCGCTGCTGCGAAGGCAACCAACAATGCTGCAGCGAAACAAAATGACAATTAAGGAGGATCGACCATGTACCTAACATTTTTTTTCAGACTGGCTTTAAGAAGTTGTCTAACCGCTTTGGTTATGGCGTCTGTCTTTGCTGCCGGGTGCGATCGTGCGACGCCTGAGAAACTTAGCGGCAAATTGGAACCAGACAGCCACAAAACGGACGAGTCGTCAAAGGCGGTGCTGCCGCCAGACGAGGGCAGCGGCAATTCAAAATTGACCAACGAACAACGGCTTTTGAGATCCGAAGATCCTCCAGCGCCCAATCGGCCTGCCGGCAGTGGCGAGTCGGCCGAAGCGGATTCGCCGGTGGCGATGAAGACGATCGACACGACCGATTTGATGAACCGTTCGTTTATGAGCTTGAAACCAGTAGTCACAGATCGGCCCGATGAGTTGATTGCTCACTTGGGAGAAGTGGATGCGGCGCTGCGCGATTTGATATTGGCCGGAACAACCAACATCGTGGATGCCGATATTTTTAGTACTACCGGCCTGCGACTGGGGCAGATGAAATTTGCTGCCGGTGAGAAACTCGCTGCATTGGAGGGTGCAACTTCCGAACAGCGAAAAATAGGTGTCATAGCGCAGTTGGTTGCTTTGTCGCATTTGAGTGGACTTAAAGATAAGGAGTCTGCGAAAAAGTTGGAGAAATTCGCCAGCGCTTTACTTCAATCCACTGATCACGATCTCGCGCATCAAGGTCGCGTGGTGTTGCTGGGGTTCAGGTTACAGGATCTCCAGAATGGCAGTGTTTCTGAGCCTACGCAATTGCTGGCAGATTTGGATGGTTTGTTTCAGCGGCCTAGCGACGCTGGTTTCCCGGAGATGATGGTATTGCAGCAGGCCCAACAGGTTCTCTCCGAAATGGGATTCGTCGAAGCGGCTGGCAAGATCGATCAATTGGTGGTCAGCAAGTTCATGGACTCGCCCGATTTGCAGTTGAGTTCATCGGCATGGAGTTTAGCAATCGCCAACAGCCAGTCGTTCCGGAACTACAACGCAGCCATGCAAGATATCTACGAGGGTAAAGAAAAGGCACCGCAAATGCTGTTGGGCGCCGCGCGCGGCCTGTACGATGAACTGCCCAACTCCACCACCCTTCTGCAGTTCGTCAACCTATCGACCGATTTGGAATATCGCGGTTTGGTAGATATTGCCTCAGAACTAAGCGCCTACATCAAACTGAAGACTGCAACGCTTCAAAACTCGGCGTACGTTGACGCGATCACCGGAGCGCTTGAATCCCAGAGCCGACGCCTCGGAATTCGCGGACAGACCCTTGCTCTTGAGGGCCTGGTTGACTTCGATGGCAAGCCGCTTGATTGGTCGAGCTATCAAGGTAAAGTCGTACTGATCGATTTTTGGGCAACTTGGTGTGAAAAGTGTCGCATGGAACTTCCCAACATCCGCAAGGTAAAAGAAGAATTCTCGAGCCATGGCTTCGATGTGTTATCGATCAACATGGATGAGGATTTAGCGGAGGCTCGAAAGTTTCTTACAAATAATCCACTTCCATGGAACACAGTTCATAGCGACGATTTAACCGCGTTGGGCTTCAAGTCAGCTCTAGCAAAGCGGCTGGGGGTGAGCGCCATTCCGTTTCTCGTGCTCGTCGCCGCCGATGGCAAAGTTGCTGCAGTTCACGTTCGCGGCGACCGACTCGCCCCTACCGTACGTTCGATGATCGGCGATGGCTTGAGTAACTAGTGCAGTCTCACACACCGCTTGCATCAGCCGTTGTGCGTTAGAGAGCGTCCCGCTTAGGAATCACATAGAGAACACTGACTGACTAGGTGTAATATCAGCCGGAAGGCGTTAGCCTCCGGTTGTGGATAGAACCGGAGGCTAACGCCGAGCCCTTTCAAGCCAGCATTATGACACGTTTTTGCCGCTTTTGTCATCATTGGATACGATTGCATCGGGATCTTTTGTTCGCAATCGTAATGGAGTGAATTTGATGGCATTCGAAGAAGTACT
>JANLQO010000313.1:0-11154 GCA_031367855.1 Planctomycetia bacterium
CCGTCTGGCGACGGTAGCTACGCTCGCCAGAGCGTGGACGATGCACAGTTAGGGCCTGCAGCATCAATCAAAACAGCCACCGTCTGGCGACGGTAGCTACGCTCGCCAGAGCGTGGACGAGGCACAGGTAGGGCCTGCAGCATCAATTCAAAACGGCCACCGTCTGGCGACGGTAGCTACGCTCGCCAGAGCGTGGACGATGCACAGTTAGGGCCTGCAGTATCAATCAAAACAGCCACCGTCTGGCGACGGTAGCTACGCTCGCAGCTTCGGGAAAAATTCGGGATTAAGGTCGAAACCATAAACAGGTTCTGCCCACCAGGACTCACTTCAAGACGTCGTTAAACTGGGCGAGCGGCCAGGGCATTTCCGCGTAGCCGATATTGTGTACGTCAGCCGGCTCCTCAAAGTGGCTCGTGAGGTACCACATTCGCAATCTGTCACCTTCGATAAGAACATGAGGTGCCTGTACACCCTTTTCGTCAAACATACCCGGTGTGCCCTTCAGGATGGGCTGGCTTGCAAGAGTGTAGGGTCCGAGTGGGTTCGCAGAACGTCCGACAGCAATACAACGCGATTGTTCGTCTCCCAAATTGGCGGTAAAAAACAAGTAGAAATTGGCGTCTGGTCCTAGCACCAATGCAGGTTCGGTCACACCATGTTCCAGCCATGGGATTGTCGGCATTGGGGAAAGGATCGGATTTTTGTTCTTGGTCCAAACTAAACCACCGTGCGAACTGGCGGATAACAAGTAAATACCGGGCGTGACGCGATTTGACGCATAGCAGTGTCCCGCGTAAATCATCAAGAACCGATCTTGATACTTGATAACTGCAGGACTGTATAAACCGTTGGCGTCATAATTGTCCGCGGTGACCGCCAGTATCGGCTTGCTGGACTTGTGCGTAAAACGAATACCATCACTCGAAGTTGCCACGCCGATTTGTCCAGGGTTGGTAGGCCAGCCTACTTTGGGGCAACCGACATAATATAGATAGTAAGTATCATTGTTTTTGATCGCAAACGCAGTTTCCAGCTGTTCATTCCACTTTCCCACCTGCCCGAGTAGAACGAGTCCCTTTCCAGTTACCTCATTACCGGTATTAACCGGCGTCCAATTCTCCAAATCGGATGAAGTCGCTTCGGCAATGGCGCCTTGCAATCGTTGCAAATTGGGAGACGTAAAAAACATTCGGTATAGATCACCGTCCGCGAGAATAGCTGGAGCACCAGACAGATTGGGAAATTGTCCTGCAACCAGTGGACTACTTAGTTTTTTCACGTCCAACTGATCTGTCGCCTGCAGTTTAACGGACTGGGCGCGAATTTGGACCGCTTGAAAAGTAGTGGTTGCAATTATGGCAACGGCTATTCCTAGGCACCACTTTGGTACTAGGGCATGAGAAAGTGTTGCGGGCATTTGCAGGAACCTCGTAACAAGTGTTTTTCCAATTACATTCTAAGTCACGACCGTGAAAGAAAAGCCGGGATGGGGTAAATTTGGCGCTATGCCGCTTACAAACGTAAATAATATAATACTCTTCGGTAAAATGTCCGTAAGGCTGTTCGTGCATTCCGAGTTAAATTTCCAATCACATTCACTGCTTCACTGCAAGTTTCATCGACATGCCGTACCGAATATTGCCGCTGAACTTCGATAGCTCCAAAACTCCATCATTGTAATGGATCGTTTGCTACCGCCACCGTCTGGCGATGGTAGCTACGCTCGCCAGAGCGTGGACGAAGCACAGGTAGGGCCTGCAGAATCAATCAAAACCGCCACCGTCTGGCGACGGTAGCTACGCTCGCCAGAGCGTGGACGAAACCGCTCTTTACATCTTTACCTTGTGCTCACAGTCAGTAACAGGAGAGTGACGCTCCTGCGTAGCTTTGACGGGCTGCTTACCTTGTTGGCGCTCGACCCTCGGGGGAGGGTGACCTATAAAACGCACATGGCATCTACTTGAGCACGTGACGATGCTGCTCGATGCCGTGGGTGTCTAGATGCCGCAGTGCAAGCGTTCGATCTGAGGCGGCGGTATCGTTAAGTTCGATCTCGAGATAGACCCCTCCGACACGCAAAAAAAGGTGGATATCCTTACGAAAGTCCTTCGGATCCCAGCCGCCTGCGTGTCTTGGTGAGGACCCGGCGTAATCAACAAACCCAACTTGTCCTTGGCGCCAAGATTCGCGTAAACGTTGGCGATCGCTTGGTGAGTACGCAATACACCGTCGAGCGGAAAGATGCCATCAGCATCGGAATTCGCCAGCAGCAATGGGCGCGGTGCGATTAGGGCAGCCAGTTTTGGATAGTCCCAACCAAAATAGTTGATCATGTACATACAGTCGCAATGACCCTCAACGCAGCCATCAACGATGTGATTCTGCAAATCAGTGATGCCGGCCACAGGGACCGCTACCCGGATGCGATCATCGAGCGCGGCGGCGTACCAACTGTACGCGCCGCCACCGCTGCGGCCGGTAATTCCCATACGCTTGCGATCGATGCCGGGCCAAGTTTCGATCAGGTCCAATGCGCAATAGCGTTCCAAGCTTCGACTCCGGCGGGTGTGTACCCGCGACTGACCCAGTCCCAGCGCCCGAGCTTATAGGTTCCGTGATGCTCGCCATGCAGTTCGCCGAGCTGTACGGTATCGATAATCAAGCATGCCACGCCGTGACGCGCGAACCACAGTCCATGATGGTGATATCCGGTTTTGTTGCCAAGCAATCGGCCGTTGGATTCAACTTTCGCGTGGCCACAAAGGTACAACACGGCTGGCCAACCTGTTTCAGGTGCATCGCCCTGGGGCAGATAGAGGTTCGCCGCTACATACAATCCAGGTCGCGATTGATAATGCAGTCGCTGAATGATCAATCCAGTGTGCTGGATCGTGCCCGTTACAGTAACTTTTAGGTCGGTTCGTTCCGGCTGCGGTTCGAGGCCCAGCATCGTGCGAAGTTCGGTTCGCCAGGTTGCTTGCCGTTCACTCCAGTTCTCGCTCGTTATCGAGGCTAGGTCAGAGTCGGTGATGGTTTTGATTTTCTCGACTGCATTTGCAAAATAGCTATCCCAACCAGCTTGTTGCGCGTGGCAGGGCTTCCCAATTGCGAGCTGAGCCAAAGCTGCACACAGCACGAAAGCGATCGAAAAGCAACGCATGGCATCTCCGGTTCGGTGGGGGCACTCTCGCAGCCTACTAGAATAATAACCCGATGCGTAAGTTTCAGCAGCCTTTAGTACTTTGGCTAACACAGACCGGGGTTTTGTGGGTTTAGCTACAATTTCGAACCCGCATGGTCGCGGTTGCGTGCGAGCGGTGGCTATTGCTACAATAGGGGGACGCTTCCATTAGCCGGAAAAATGCCCCGCACGGCGATCCCATTTCGCTCCGGCATCGCTGGTTGCGCCCCACCACTTCACGAATCATGCCAGGGATAAGCGATGCAAGAACCTCTGTTTGGATTTGATCGACGCCGGTTTCTGCGAGCGAGCGCGGCTGGGGTAGTCGCTGCCACCGTACCGTTTGCTGGTCGAATTCGTGCAGGCGAAAGCCAAGAGCCAGGGGCGGGCAAAGCCAAATCGGTGATGATTGTGCTGTTGAGCGGCGGGCCCAGTCAACTCGATATGTGGGATCCAAAGCCTGAGGGCCCAGCCGAAGTTCGCGGCGAATTCAAAACGATATCCACCACCATTCCTGGCGTCGCCGTTTGCGAGCACTTGCCGCGATTCGCGCAGCAGACCGACCGCTGGTGCATCGTGCGTTCAATGGCGCATCGAGAACACAACCACTTGCTGGCAACGCATGTGGCGCTCACGGGTAGGCCAACGCCAGTGCCTCGCGGCGGAACCGACCTGGATCGCGTTGAAACTCGTAGCGACTTTCCCAATTATGCCGCCGCGCTTGATTACGTCCGTCCACGCACCGATGGTATCCCCAGCGGTGTGACATTACCCAACTACCTGATCGAAGGCCCGCTGACTTGGCCGGGTCAACACGCGGGCTTCCTCGGACCGAAACACGATCCTTGGCAAATCCAAGGTGACCCCAACGATAAAGACTTTCGGGCAACCGCACTAGCGATCCCGTCAGATATGGATAAACCGCGTTTGCAGTCTCGCCGATCTCTGCTCGAGTCTTTCAATCGTGGAGAGCATCGATTAACAAGTGCCGATGCGGTTTCCTTTCGTGAACAGCAAGATGTCGCCTTCAATCTTTTAACCTCCGGCAAGATGACCGAAGCATTCGAGGTGACCCGCGAGTCCGATGCCACCCGCGATCGTTATGGACGCAATAAGTTTGGTCAGTCACTGATGTTGTCCCGACGCTTGTTAGAAGCGGGTGTGCCGATTGTCCAAGCGACGATGGGCATCGTTCAGACTTGGGACACCCACGTCGACAATTGGGGTCGCTTGAAAAACACCCTGTTGCCTCAATTGGACCAGGGTCTCGCCGCGTTGACGGATGATTTGATCGCATCGGGTCTGATGAATGAGACGTTATTAATTGTAATGGGGGAATTCGGTCGTACGCCGAAGATATCTACCCTGCCGGGCGAATCAATTCCTGGACGCGACCATTGGGCTCACGCTTATTCGGCAATCTTCGCGGGCGCCGGAGTTCGGGGTGGGACAGTTGTTGGCCAAACCGATGCCATGGCCGCTTATCCGCTCACGCGAGCCTGGTCACCCGCCGATCTGTGCAGTACGATTTTCAACGCGCTCGGCGTCAGTCGCGATACTCAACTGACCGACCCGCTGAGTCGCCCGCACCATCTCCTTAACGGCACCGTGATGTCCCCGTTGTACACGGGACGCGAAGCTTAGAACTGGCTTGGCTAGGCAAGTACCGATTGAAGCGTCTTACAGCTTTCGAGGATGCGCTGGTGCGCTAAGAAGGCAAAGGGTAGCGCGATTGCGGTCAAGGGAACGATTGCCAATAGAAATGCGCGATTACCAGCTTCAATGTTCCCTTGCAATGCTAACAGCCCAAGCGCGACCAGCGGAATTGCGGCGGCGGTGGCCAAATAGTTGGTGGCGCGACGGATGGTGAGAACGGCCCGCTGAGGCAGCTTGGGGTCGGTCATGGTGGGAGCGACCAAGGCCGGATAATAAATCTTGGTGGCCACCAGCGAGATTCCGAAGAACGGATAGATCCACGCAAATCCCCCGCAAATCACGAGACTTAAAAAGAACTCAACAGCGCTGTTGATGGAAAACCTAGGGTCTGCGAGCCGCAGCGCGAGTGGAAAAACGATTCCCGATCCTGCCCACATCAAACCGCCAATCATGGCGGTGCGATGCCCAAGATTCCAAGCCGCATCAAGTCCGTTTTCCGTAGCGGGTTGTTCGCCGCGGGCACACAACATCGCGAGTTTCAATGGTCGAGTGATCCGCCACAAGACTAACGCACCCAGTGGAAAGGCGATAAAATTGATCGCAATCGAAGTGTTAACGAAGAACTGCACGAAACCAGGAATGCTGGTGTCTGGATAATTCAATGAAATCGATCGGAGGTTGTACTGATAGTTCAATGCGCCAGCCAATCCGTTCGGAACAAAAATGATCAAGGCGGTTACAAGAATCAGTGGCAGGCCGAGGATCCGCATGCGCCAACTGCGCGCCCCGGGCTCGAAATATTCGGCCGCTTCTGAATTCAATGCTAATCGTAAACGTCCCGCGAGTTCCTTACCATTTCGCGGACGCAATTCGCGATCTTCAGAGAGTGTTCGGCGAAGCGTCTTCTCAAGAACGCGGGCGGCGGCGGAATGGGTCGGTCGAAATACTTGCGGTGGTTCGCGCCGCATCGCCAATTGTTGCTCGAGTGCGTTGCTCCAGCTGTCGAACATATCGGACGGCTGTACGGGTCGACGGCCATTCCAAACTTCCCACAGCACGATCGCAAGCGAATACAAATCTGAGCGACCATCGAGATTTTCTGCGCGTTCGGCGGCGCGGGGGTCGGCCACTTGCAGTTGTTCCGGCGACATGTAGGCAAGGGAGCCACCAAAGTGTACTGCCGCGCCAGCACTACCCGCCAAGCCGCTGAAGCTGACGTTAAAATCGGCCAGCTTGGGTACACCTTCGGCGGTCAACAAAATGTTCGCGGGTTTTACATCGCGATGCATAATGCCGCGTTCGTGTGCCGCCGCCAGCCCTTCAGAAAGCTGAATACCCAACCACGCAACCACTCGCGGCCAGTCAAGTCGCGCGAGCTGCTCACGCTCGACCGAATTCTCGGGCAATTGCTGGCCAGCAGTCAACAACGCAGCGTCAACGGTTTGCAGTAATGACTTGCCGCTTAATTCCTCCGGAGCGGTACTGCAGGTCGCTTTGATCGTATCGGACAACGTGCCACCAGGAACATATTGCATATAAAGCAAGATTGCATCTGGGTCCGAGATTCGCCGCTGATCGTACAACCTCACCACATTAGGATGATCAAGTTGGGACAGTGCAATCGGTTCATCGCTTCCGTGCAGCGAAACTTTGAGTGCCACCAGCCGCTGAATCGATAGCTGCCTCGCGAGGTAGACGCTAGCAAACGCACCCTGACCAAGCGTCCGTACAATTTGAAAATCATCAATCGTAAATTCCGGCGGAAAAACTGGTAACTTTCCCAACGAGTTCGTCGAAGCGCGCGGAACTTGGCGACCTAGGAATTCAGCGATGATTCCTTGTAAATGCGGAAAGCGATCACGAAAATCTTCCAAATTCGGCGCTTCACCGCACGAACGTCGAATTTGAATTTCCTCCAGTACAAGGTCAAACGGAATCTGTCCCTCCGTGTAGAGCGGCTCTAGAACTTCGCTATAAAAATCGAGCTTTCGCAGAAATCCAGCATCGGCAGCCTGCGCCATGTCGAATTTGACCAGTTCTGACAAGATCAAACGCTGTGCTGGAGGCGAACAAGCTGGCAACAGATCCACCAACTGTTGGGGATCAGTGACCGGAGCGATTTCGCTAGCCAGCATCAAGCAGGCATCGAGATGCTCAAAGGTTACGACGATCGTGTTTTCAACTTCATGCGTCATCCTGAACAGATACTCCGGTAGTCACGGCAATCTTGTGTGTTTAATGAGCAAACAATCGGTTCTGTTTGATTGCAGGCGGATGTAATTGCAGCGGTTAGTAGTCAGGCAATTGTACATGCAAACGCTTGCATGTTGACAGCGACGATTGTGGGGTAAGCTTCCAGCTTGCCAAATCGAAGGTGGGGTAAGCTCCAGCTTGCCTACATGGTACGTTGCCAGCGCGTCAGTGAGGTTGCCCACCTGGCGCTGAGCGACTGAGGACAATCGCTCTACTCTGATTGCAATGGGCGCCGATTTTTCGATTCCCCGGACATCTGTTATACTAATGCGTTACCCACCGATCCGTTGAAACGGATTACCCCTCCTCTGAACGCCATGAAGGACCTGAGCATGAGTCGACTCATGACTCGCAATTCCCGCCTCCATTCGATTTTTCCGATAGCGGTCTTAGCTGCGACGAACTTAATAGTTTGCAGCGGAGCGCTTCGAGGTGGAGAGGAAATCCCAAGAGATCAATTGGATTTTTTCGAAGCCAAGATTCGCCCGGTTTTGGTTCGCGAGTGTTATGCTTGCCATTCGGCTGAGGCCGCGGCCAAGGGTAAATTGCGTGGTGAACTGCTACTCGATTCGCGTGAAGGAGCGCGCAAGGGGGGTGAAAACGGACCGGCGGTTGTACCTGGAAAAACTGCGGAGAGTTTACTGCTGAGTGCGCTCAAACATGAAAATCTTGAGATGCCGCCGAAAGGAAAACTGGACGCGGGAATCATCGCAGATTTTGAAAAATGGATCCAAGCGGGTGCTGCGGACCCGCGCGATGGTAAACCGCTCGCGACTCCGGCGGTGATGGACGTTGAATCGCGCCGCAATTTTTGGTCGTTTCAGCCGCTCGCAATGTCTGAGCCTCCCGTTGTTGCGGACGAAATAAAGTGGATTCGCTCGGACATAGACCGCTACGTGTTGGCTCGTTTAGAGCCGAGTAACCTTGCTCCCAACCCTGTTGCCGACGCGCATGTGTTGGTGCGGCGAGCCTGGTTTGATCTGCTTGGGTTGCCACCGACGCCCGATGAGATGCGAGAATGGACTGCGAAATTGGGGACCACCGGCGAGATAAATAACGGAGCGTGGGCTGCACTGATCGACCACTTGCTCGATAGCCCGCACTATGGCGAACGACAGTCGCGTCATTGGATGGATGTGGCACGGTTCGCTGAGTCGCATGGCTACGAACAAGATTATGATCGACCGAATGCGTACCATTATCGCGACTTCTTGATTCGGGCCTTTAATCGTGATCTGCCCTACGATCAATTTGTGCAATGGCAATTGGCCGGCGATGAACTGGCTTCTGACGAACCACTGGCATGGATGGCGACCGGATTTCTTTGTGGTGGTGCGTTTCCAACACAGTTGACCGAAACGGAATTCGAGTCCGCTCGCTACGATGAACTCGACGATATGGTTGCGACTACAGGCGTAGCCTTTTTAGGTTTGTCGATTGGTTGTGCGCGGTGCCACGATCACAAGTTCGACCCTATTCCCAACGTCGATTACTATCGCATGGCTGCCACATTTACGACGGCGATCCGTTGTGAAAAGAAACTGGATCTGGAACCGCAAGAAAACGCCGCGCGTCGCGAGGCCTTTGCAAACAAGTTGAATGCACTCGAATCGGAGTTACAGAACTATGCGCGCGATGAATTGTCAAAGCAATTGTCCACATGGCTACTGTCCGAAAACAACCGCAAAGTCTCGCCTGGTGCGTGGAGCCCGCTGACGGGCAGTGTAGTTTCAAAGCTTGCAGACAATTTCCAGCTGCAGCCTGATTTTTCCTACCTGAGTATCGGCGCTGTACCCAATCAAGACGTCATCACACTAACCTGCACGCCTGAGAAACGGCAGATGCAGGCGATTCGTCTCGAAGCACTGACCCACGACTCACTTCCGAATAAAGGTCCAGGTCGTGCGGACAATGGAAACTTTGTACTTAGCGATATCCAACTAACGATCAAGGGCGATGCAAACCCCAATCGGAAATTTGTTGCAGCTCGAGCGACGCACCAACAAAACACAGATTCGCTATCCGTGGCGGCCTCCATCGACGACGATCCGGCTTCAGGCTGGGCCGTGGATGGTCAAATCGGCAAAGATCAAGCGGCCGTGTTTCAATTAGAGCGGCCATTGTTGATCGACGCACCGACCGAGATCGCGATTACGCTGAAGTTTAACCATTCGAATCCAAAACACTCTGTCGGTCGCTTCCGTGTTTCCGTTTGTGGGGACGCACTAGCAGCACCAGTTGTGGGCGACGTGGGCCCACCGCCAGTTGTCGCTGAAGCGTTGGCACGACTGCGTGAAACCCTAACGCAGAATCCGGATTCGAAACCGCATGATGATTTGGAACTTGCGCGGGCCTGGAAAACGTCGCTCGACTGGTTCAAGACTCAGGATGTGGGGTATCGGCAGCGCGCAGCTGCGATTGATGAAGCGAAGAAGGCCGGTGCTGGCGAACAATTCGCTACGGCCATGGTCACCAGCGAAGGATTGCCGATTCTGTCGCACCACGCCAACGACCGTGGTTTCCCGCATTTCTATCCAGACACCTTTCAGCTTCGGCGGGGCGATGTGAATCAAAAAGTAGATAAGGTCGCCGCTGGATTTTTGCAGGTGTTCACCTCAATCGGCGATACCGCGCACTGGAAACAACAAACCGTTGCAGCGGATGCGCGGGTGAGTTACCGGCGATCAGCGTTAGCGCACTGGATGACCGATGCAGATCGAGGCGCTGGGCATCTCGCAGCTCGCGTGATGGTGAATCGACTGTGGCAACACCATTTTGGTCGCGGTTTGGTGGCCACGCCCAACGATTTTGGTTCTGCGGGCGAGCGGCCCAGCCATCCGGATTTGCTCGATTACTTAGCGAGCGAGTTGATTGCTGGCCAGTGGCGCTTGAAGCGAGTTCATAAACTGATCATGACCAGTGGCGTGTACATGCAGTCATCTGCTTTGGAACTGGAAGACCCGCGACTGCAAATCGACCGCGAGAATCAACTGTACTGGCGCCGCGTTCCGCAGCGTTTGGAGGCGGAAGCGATTCGCGATGCGTTGCTGGCGGTGAGTGGTCAGTTGGATTCGACCATGTATGGACCGGGCTCAATCGATTCGGCCATGCGTCGCCGCAGCGTTTATTTCTTCATCAAGCGCAGCCAGTTGATTCCCATGATGATGCTGTTCGATTGGCCCGAGCATTTAGTGAGTATTGGACAGCGACCGCTGACGACGATCGCCCCGCAGGCTCTCATGTTTATGAATAATCCGCAAGGTCGAGAATACGCGGTGGCGCTAGCAAAGCACCTTCAGTCCGAATCGGCGGATCAAACTGTGGATCGCGTGTATTGGGCAGCGCTCAGTCGTGGTCCACAAAGCACCGAGCTGAAATTGGCACTGGCTTTTCTTAAACAGCAAGCAAGTTTACGGAATTCCGCAGGCGAGTCGGACGGAGAGCTTTCGGCGCTTACCGATTTGTGCCAAACGATCATGAGTATGAATGAGTTTTTATATGTTGAGTAACTAGACAGCAAATCCTAGGGCAAACACAGTGAAGCATTTTGAGGCGGAACAAGGTCACTCTCGGCAAGAGTGACCCACGGTGGGTCGCATCTGCCGGATGCGACTATGAAGCACTTGGCTCACCGAAGTACAGTTGTTTCGCAGGAAAAAAATACTTCAAGGCGTTGGCCGACGATCACGCAGTTAGCCCGGATTATTCATGGCGCGTAGCTACGTTCGCCAGAACGTGGTGAACCGCTTTGAGTTACAGCCACCTTCTGGCGAACGTAGCTACGACAGTCTGTTTTTTCAAGTTTCGACGTAACTCGTCGCGTGATATTCGTTTACGTAAAATATTGATCAGGACTTATGAATAATCCGGGTTAGCCGCGGGTTTCGGAGCAGACGACTCAACCTGCTCGGTGACTGCCAAATGCCAAACGATTCGCGGCCTGCGAACAAGCATTGGACGAACCACAATCAGCAAACGACCACAACTTCGAGACCCGTGGCTAACGCCAGCGGCTCACAAAGCCCCAGGAAGTCGCACCCGGCAGGAGCGACCCACCAAAA
>JANLQO010000412.1:0-2835 GCA_031367855.1 Planctomycetia bacterium
CGACCCCAACAAAGATTCTTTCCAGGCACTACTTTTGGCGATCAAAAAACGACAATTTGGAATTGTCAAACGCATTTTTTGAGTGAAATATTAGCCGCGTTTCGCAATTTTCATTCGCAGTTCAACCGCAATGGCTTGCAACTCTTCCAACGTCTTGCCTTGGGTGCAATGGCCTCAATAGCCACGATTTGACCAGCGTTTTGGCGATTCCATTGCACTACACCCAAGGACTTTCCAGCATGTACAATGGATGGAAATATCCTCTCCAAAGTCGATCGTCCTTCGACCTTGATTCCACGTTCGTTAGGTCTCGCCAATGAATGCCACGACGTTGCTTCGCGCCGTACCGGTTTTTCTTTTCCAGCTATCGCTGCTTGGCGCTATGGTTTCCGCTGCAGACGACATCGACTACGAACGCCAAGTGGCGCCGCTGTTGAAGACTTATTGCGCGGGCTGCCACAACGACACGGATAAGGAGGGCCATTTGTCGCTACTTTCATTGAACGCACTGCGCAGCGGCACGCCCGAGGGAGCTGTGGTCATTGCGTCGAAGCCCGAAGACAGCAAACTGTTTCAAGTTATCGCCGGTTCCGCGGAACCGAAAATGCCGCCCAAGGACGAACCCCAGCTTAAATTGGATCAGATCGCGTTGATTCGAGAGTGGATCGCGCAAGGGGCGATGGGCGATTCGAAACCCAGTGAGTTAAGAATGCGGCTCATCACTCCGCAGCTTGCCAAAGATCCTAGCGCTGACTTACGAGTATCTGCCGTTTGCGGGGCCGGCGCAGGGCGCATCGCGATCGGCAAGTTTGGTTCCGTTGTGCTTCGCAATATTGCTGGTCAAGCAATCTGGACCTTCGACCAATTGTCCGGCAAGGTCAATCAACTGCGACTCAGTCCAGATGGCAAATCGCTGGTGGTCGCAACGGGAGTGGCGGGAGTGGCGGGCGAAATACTACTGCTAGACATCGACAACGGTCAAGAGCAACAACGCTTGCAAGGCCACGCCGATGCAGTCTACTGTGCCAGCGCCAGCGCTGATGGAAAATGGATCGCCTCGGGCAGCTATGACAAATCGATCATCGTTTGGGATCGTGCCACGGGCAAACCGGCTCGCACTCTGCACGGTCATAACGGAGCGATCTATGATTTGGATTTTGACGCGACCAGTTCCCTGATCGCAACCGCCAGCGCGGATCAGACGGTCAAACTCTGGAGCATCGCTGGCGAGCGACTTGACACACTCGGCCAACCCCAAGGCGAGGTGTTGAGTGTACGGTTTTCTCCCAACGGAAATCACCTATTTGCCGCCGGCGTCGATCGGCAGATTCGCAAATGGCAAGTTGTCTCGCGAAAGGAACCAGCCATCAATCCTTTGCTGGTCGCCCGATTCGCTCATGAAGACGACGTTTTGCAAATCGAATTTATGAGCGGCGATAGGCTGATTTCGACTTCGGTGGATCGAACCATAAAACTCTGGGACACCGATCAGCTTCGTCCGCTCGGACAACTCGCCACCACATCGGACATTCCTGGTGGCGTCACGGCAAACGCAACCGATTCAATCCACGCATTCACGCTGAGCGGTGAACAAGTCAATATCAGTCAGGAGAAAGTCCTTGAACTCGTGGGTGCAGCGCAGCGGAAAATGATTCCGCATCGCCAGTCAGAAATTGCCGCTGCCGACATTGCAGGGCTCCACCCAGTCGCTGATGCAAAACGGAATTCCATCAGCGAAGTTGAGCCCAACGATGATTTTGGTAATACCGCTAGCATCGACTTGCCGGCTCAAATCAATGGCTTGATTGATATGAACGCGGGCGGGGTCGCCGATGTCGATCTCTATCGTTTCAACGCAACCGCAGGCCAAGCTTGGATCTTTGAGGTCAATGCCAGCTGCAGCGCTTCGCCGCTGGACAGCCGCATTGAAATACTGGACGAAAATGGCAGGGGAGTCCTGCAGACTCGGGTGCAAGCCACACGCGAGTCCTATTTCACATTTCGTGGCAAGGACAGCAACACCAGCGACGATTTTCGCGTCCATAACTGGGAGGATATGGAGTTAAACGAGTTGCTTTACGCCGACGGCGAGATCGTCAAGTTGTGGCTTTACCCGCGCGGACCAGATTCGGGTTTCAAGGTCTTTCCTGGCGCCGGCTCACGGTTCACTTATTTCGGTACGACACCGACATCTCATGCATTAGGAGCACCGGCCTACATCGTTCGAGAATTAGTTGACGAGGAAGAAGCGCTGCCGAACGGGCTGCCTGTTTTCCCGATTTACTACGAAAACGATGATGATGGCCTCCGCCGCTGGGGCAAAGACTCGCGATTATCGTTTGTCGCCCCACGAAGCGGTGTTTATTTCTTGAAGATCCATGACGCTCGTGGCTTTGGCGGCGGCGATTACAAATACATGATCGATGTTCACGCGCCCCGCCCCGATTTCGAAATCAAAGTTGAGGGCAATAAGTTGAAAGTGCCCCTAGGCAGCGGTCGTGAATGGCAAGTTACGGCGACGCGTTTGGACGATCTGGACGAAGAAATCGCGATCGAATTGAAGGGTTTGCCCAACGGCTTTATCGCGACGAATCCATTGGTAATCGAAGCGGGGCAGTTGGTCGCCAAAGGCGCTATCTACGCCACCACCGCCACGGAGTCACTTTTAGATACACAACCCGAAGCTGAGAAGGCTGCGGATAAACCGGCGTCTGCAACCAAGAAGTTCGAACTAACGCTTGTCGCCCGAAGTTCGCATCAAGGCCATGTGATTGAACATGAACTGAAAGACAAGCTAGAAATCGAACTGATGGCTGCACCGGAGTTAAAGGTAAA
>JANLQO010000540.1:0-6219 GCA_031367855.1 Planctomycetia bacterium
GCGAAACAGAAATGATGCGTTACCTGCGAAGACTGTCAGAAATGGATATAGCGCTCGATCGCGCCATGATTCCATTGGGATCGTGTACGATGAAGCTGAACGCGGCGACGGAGATGACGCCGGTAACGTGGCCCGAATTCAGCAGCATTCATCCGTTTGCGCCGGCTGATCAATGGCAGGGCTACCGCGAGATGGTCGATCAACTCGAATCGATGCTGTGCGCGGTCACTGGTTATGATTCCATCTCGTTGCAACCGAATGCGGGCTCGCAAGGCGAGTACGCTGGGCTGCTGGCAATCAAGCAGTATCATGAATCGCGCGGGGACTTCCAGCGCAACGTCTGCTTAATTCCAAGCAGTGCGCATGGAACCAATCCAGCCAGCGCACAGATGGCCAACATGCAGGTGGTTGTGGTCAAATGCGATGAAGCGGGCAACGTCGACTTGGCGGATCTGGATGCCAAGATCGCAACGAATACAGGCCGAGTTGCGGCCATCATGATCACTTATCCATCGACGCACGGTGTGTTCGAAGCGGGCGTGACGTTAGTTTGCGAAAAGGTCCATGCGGCTGGAGGCCAAGTCTATATCGATGGCGCGAATCTGAATGCACTGGTGGGCGTCGCCAAGCCTGGGAAATTTGGTGGTGATGTTTCGCATTTGAATTTGCACAAGACCTTCTGCATTCCTCATGGCGGTGGTGGGCCAGGCGTGGGTCCAGTTGCCGTGCGCGGCCACTTAGCTGCCTTCTTGCCCAAAGATGGCCAGCATGCCCAGCGTCGCGGACCAATTGTCAGTTCTGCCCCTTTTGGCAGCGGCAGCATTCTGCCGATTTCATGGATGTATATACGTATGATGGGATCAGCCGGGCTGCGAAGGGCAACGCAGGTTGCCATTCTCAACGCGAATTACATTGCCGATCGGCTGAAGGTGAATTATCCGATCCTGTACACCGGCAATCGCGGCTTGGTGGCGCATGAGTGCATTATTGATACGCGGCCCATGAGCGACGCAGGGCACGTTTCGGTTGATGACATTGCAAAACGTTTAATCGACTATGGCTTCCACGCCCCAACCATGTCATTCCCGGTTGCCGGTACGTTGATGATCGAACCGACCGAAAGTGAGTCGCTGTTTGAGCTCGATCGATTCTGCCGCGCGATGAATTTGATTTATGAAGAGTACGAAAAAGTGCGAACAGGCATTTGGCCAGCTGACGACAATCCGCTGCACAATGCGCCCCACACGATTGACGCTGTACTAAACGATTCGCCGAATTGGAGCTATTCCCGCATGGAAGCGGCTTGTCCCGATTCCGAGGTCGATTATCGCGTGAAATACTGGCCACCGGTCGGTCGAGTGGATAATGTTTACGGCGACCGCAATTTGATTTGCTCGTGTGCGCCGGTTTCAAGTTACGAAAATGAGACCGAGCAGGTTGCTAGTCCGCCCATACGCTAATCCCAGTTCAGCGTGCGCACTCGCGTACCGCTCACTCGCTGTGACGCATAACGACTATCAAAAATACAAACGCCTCGCTTCACCAATTGCAATTGTCTTGGCAGATAAACATTACTACAAGAGTTAGTGCTTTGTCCAGTTTAAAGTTTAGGATCGGGTGGCACCCCTCAGAGTCGGGCGTGATGGGAGTCTGATTCCCATGCCCAAGTATCGTTAATTCCCGCGATTTCTACCTCAAGTCGTTCCTTGGATTGGCGACAGGATGCTTGCATCAAGTCGGTTAACGTGTTTCTGGCCGGGTTTATCTGCGGCTTGGTATCGTGGAAACACGAGTTCGTTGGCGATTGCAGTCGTTTCAACTTGGGTGTTGGCACTGTTGTTGTTGGCGACATTTGTGTGGCCGCAATGGGTTTCAACGCTAGCGCTCCGGGGTTTATGGTTGCTTGCAATGGTAATATGGGTTGCCGCGAGCGCACGTAGCCAATGGCAGTTTTCGCGCCTGATGCAAGTTAGCAAGCCCTTGGAGGCGAAGGATCATTTCCTGCTGGCTCAAACAGATTATCTGGCGGGAAATTGGTTCGAAGCGGAAGCGAAGTTGCTGCAGATACTGCATGACTTTCCGCGGGACGCCGAAAGTCAACTGTTGCTAATCGGAGTTCTCAGGCACACTCGGCGTTTTAAGCCCGCGCTCCGGCGATTGACACATCTGCTGACTCTCGATTCGTCAGCGCGTTGGAGTTATGAAATCAACCGCGAGCGCGCGATCATCGAACAACGCATCGCGGAGGAACTGAAAGAGCAAGCGGAGGTAACTGAGGAGCTAGGCGAAAAACCAGATGATAGCCGGGGCGAAGCACTCGCCTGAGTTTTATTGACTTGGGTGGCATGCCCCCGGGTCGTCGTGGTCCTTTTCTTTCTGAAGAATGAAACACAAGGTCTCCTGGCGAATCACCAAGTGTCAAACCAGGAGCACAAGTCTTGGCGTCGATTCTGCCGCATTACATTAGCTAATAGTGGCCTATGCGCGAGATTCCGAACAGTCGGCCATTTTGGCTGTCGCGGGAAAACCCGCTCGAACGGTTGCTGTAAACCACATGGGTTGTAGCATCCTCCCAGGGGTGGACCAACGTCGGGCATTGCACATCCAATACAATCGCTATGCCAGTAAAAGATATTTTTGGCAATCCGATAGCGGGCCATTTGCTGCGAATTTTCCTGCGTATGGCTGGGAATTGAGGTAGATTTGCAGCGAAAACTTGAAATCGACTTTTCAGGGTAGTTGCTGGCTGGAGCGCTTATCTTAAACTTGCCAAACTGACACGTTGCGGCTGCGGCATAGTCTTTGCATCAATTGCTGTGGCTACCGGATAAAACTCCGTTTACTTTACTCACTTCGAATTTGCTTACGACGTTTTCCAAGATAGATACTTTTTCCCATTCCCCGCACAAAGCAATTTGGCGTACAAATAGAGTAAGCGGCATGGCTTACAAACGTGTACGCCAAAGTGGTCTGGGCGGATTGAACTGATAAGTTATCGTCGAGAGCTGAGCGTCTCAACAAAGGGGGTTGGATATGTACGAACGATTCACAGATCGCGCTCGCAAGGTGATGCAACTGGCGAATCAAGAGGCGCAGCGCTTCAATCACGAGTACATCGGCACTGAGCACATTTTGTTGGGCTTGGTGAAGGAAGGTAGTGGGGTTGCTGCCAATGTGCTGAAGAACCTCGACGTGGATCTTCGCAAGATTCGCCTCGAAGTCGAAAAGCTGGTGCAGAGCGGGCCAGAAATGGTCACCATCGGCAAGCTGCCGCAAACGCCGCGAGCTAAGAAGGTCATTGAATACTCCATGGAAGAGGCGCGCAACCTCAACCATAACTACGTCGGCACCGAACACATTCTGCTCGGTCTGCTGCGCGAACAAGAAGGCGTAGCCGCTCAGGTTCTAATGAATCTCGGCTTGAAACTGGAAGACGTCCGCGAGGAAGTCCTTAATCTGCTCGGCCACGGCATGGAGAGCGGTGAAGGTGGTGGTGAACGGGGTGGCCGCGAAGGCACGGGTGCGGCTAGCGAAACTTCAGGTTCGCCCAAGGGCACCAAGAGCAAGACGCCTGCCCTGGACAGCTTTGGTCGCGACCTGACAGAACTGGCCAAACAAGGCAAGCTCGATCCAGTGATCGGTCGCGCTCGCGAAATCGAACGCGCGATCCAAGTCCTCTGCCGCCGTACAAAGAACAACCCAGTGCTCTTGGGTGAAGCTGGGGTCGGGAAGACGGCGATCGTTGAAGGCTTTGCACAGCGCGTTGTCTCGGGCGATGTGCCCGAAATTCTGGCTGACAAGCGAATTGTCGTGCTCGACTTGGCCATGATGGTCGCCGGTACCAAATATCGTGGTCAGTTCGAAGAACGTATCAAAGCGGTGATGAACGAAGTTCGTCGCGCAAAGAATACGATTCTTTTCATCGACGAATTGCACACTTTGGTGGGTGCAGGTGGTGCTGAAGGCGCCATCGATGCCGCTAACGTGCTCAAGCCTGCATTGGCGCGTGGTGAAATCCAGTGTATTGGTGCCACGACGTTCGACGAGTATCGCAAGTACATCGAAAAGGATAACGCGCTCGCTCGCCGCTTTCAAGAAATCGTTGTCGAACCGACCAGTAGGGACGAAACGATCGAGATCCTCAAGGGACTTCGCGAACGTTACGAAGAGCATCATCGTGTGAAATTCACTGACGAAGCCATTGTAGCTGCCGTCGAAATGAGCGAACGCTACATCACCGCTCGCTGCCTACCAGATAAAGCCATCGATGTGATCGACGAGGCGGGCGCACGCGTCCGCCTGCGCACGATGTCCAAGCCACCGGATCTCAAGGAACTGGACGATGACATCGAGAAACTGAACAAGGACAAAGAAGACGCGGTCGCCAATCAAGACTTCGAAAAAGCGGCCGCTCTGCGCGACCAAGCCGATAAACTTCGCAAGAAGAAAGACACCATCACTCGCCAATGGCGAGATCGCAGTCGCGAAACCGATGGCGTCGTCGACGAAGAAGTAATCTCGGAAGTTGTTTCGAAGATGACCGGCATTCCTTTGACTCGGTTGAGCACCGAAGACAGCGCTCGGCTGATGAAGATGGAAGACGAACTGCACAAGCGTGTCGTTAGCCAGGATCAAGCCGTCGCAGCGGTTGCGAAAGCCGTTCGTCGTAGCCGCAGCGGTCTGAAGGATCCTCGCCGACCCACTGGATGCTTTGTGTTCGCTGGTCCAACCGGTGTCGGTAAGACATTGCTTGCCAAGGCTCTCGCTGAATTTATGTTTGGTGACTCCGACGCGCTCGTGCACATCGATATGAGCGAGTACATGGAGAAGCACAACATCAGTCGCTTGATTGGTGCACCTCCGGGATACGTAGGTTATGAAGAAGGCGGTCAATTGACGGAGAAGATTCGTCGTCGCCCCTACGCGGTGGTGTTGCTCGACGAGATCGAGAAGGCACATCCAGACGTGTTCAACATGCTGTTGCAAGTGATGGAAGAAGGGCGCTTGACCGATTCGTTCGGCCGCAACGTCGACTTCCGTAACACGATCCTGATTCTCACTACCAACGCTGGTGCTGAAGCGATCAAGAACGAGTCAGCGTTCGGCTTTCAAAAAGCCGATGCAGACGGCTCCTACGAAAGCATGAAAGTACGCGTGATGGATCAAATTGAACGCGTCTTCCGACCTGAGTTCCTCAATCGTCTCGACGACACGATCATCTTCCGACACTTGGAGAAGGAAGACCTGAAGCGCGTCATCGATTTCGAATTGTCCAAAGTTCGCGAACGTTTGATGGATCGTGGATATGAGTTGACGCTGACGGATTCAGCCAAAGAATTCATCATCAATAAGGGTGCGAACAACATGGATTATGGTGCCCGACCCTTGCGTCGTGCCATCGAGCAGCGGATAGAAGATCCGCTCGCTGAGGAAATCCTGCGCGGCGCCTTTGAAGGTATGAACACCATTGTCGTGGACGGCGTCAAGGGCGACGATGGCAAGTTGACGCAGTTGGTTTTCCGCGGAGAAAAACGTGCGCCAGTCGAAGAACCTTTGGCTATTGCCAGCGGCTCTGATAAATAACTCGCGTGCGACTTCGCAATTGAAAATTAAACGGCCAGTTCACCCGAGTTGGCCGTTTTTGTGTTCAGTTTGCCGCGATGCTTCGTCGTGGAATCTCTTCTGCAGTCAACAATTCCGAAAGTTTCTATTTTGCTTTTTCTTTCCAGCTAACCGCTGCTGTTACACACACTCTCGTTTTTTTAAGCCGATATTGTGGCCCTTCGCTCGGCGTTTCGAATCATTGACTTTAAAATTATTCGTTGCAAATCTCAGATCTCAAATCTCCCGACACTAACGGATTCTAGGTGCAAAAAATCGGGGTAGCCCTAACTTGCTCATTTTTCTTTACCACAAGCGACTCGTTGGTACCCTGCAAAATAATCCAATGGTGATGGGATTATTCAACAGTGAAAGTGCGATGACGAACCACTCGCTAACCCTGCAGATCGCTGGTAAAGACCATGTCAACTTGGTAGTACAATTTGACGGCGTCGCAGTACAAACCCTTCTAATGGCATTTCCGGAAGGGCTAAAAACCGAACAGACGTACCGTATCTCCCTAGACCTCAATGGTCCGCAGCGAATGCTAGACGCCTCGCTGAGCAATTTGACGCTTGCCCTTGTACAGCCTCAGTCAGTGCAGACCTTCCTACCTGC
>JANLQO010000479.1:0-26583 GCA_031367855.1 Planctomycetia bacterium
TTGGTTCGGATATCGTAGCTCGCGTGAACGGGATTCAAGCCAACGGTAAGGGCAACAAGCTGTCGATCAACACTTCGACATTGGATTTGAGCCTGACGATTGATCCAAGCACAACCGCATCCACTTTGACATTCAATATCACCGGCGGTGGAGCTCTGTTCCAACTCGGTGGTGACGTGGTCAGCAACCAACAAGCACGATTGGGTATCGGCAGTGTAAGCTCCAGCAGCTTGGGTGGAGCGAACGGACGATTGTACCAACTTGGCAGCGGTCAATCGAAGAGTCTTTCCAGTGATCCCAACGGCGCAGCTAAGATCATCGACGAAGTTATCAACAAGGTAACCAGCCTTCGAGGTCGATTAGGTGCGTTCCAAGCCACCACTTTGGAAAGCAACAGGACATCATTGAACGATACTGTTAGCAACCTGACCCAAGCGGAAAGTTCGATCCGCGACGCTGACTTTGCAGCCGAATCCTCCAAACTGACACGTGCTCAGATTCTGGTACAGTCGGGCACGCAGGTGTTACAGCTGGCTAACCAGAATCCACAAAGCGTTCTTTCGCTGTTGCGATAAGCCGCAGACGACTGAAGAAAACTCTGACCGCCCTGCGAACCTCGCAGGGCGGTTTTCTTTGCAACTGCCCCAAAAACCATCTAGATCCGCTGCTGTTTGACCATATCTTAGCTGGTATAGGTATTTCGCTTTAAGTTGACTTTGACGATCGCCGAAGAAGATCGATGCGAGTCACTCGCTGTGCAACTTATTGGGAGCAAACCTCCTTTGGGGCTCTAAATTATGGCAGGCATTCAATCCAACAATGGCCTGGTTACCGGTATCGATATCCAAGGTACCGTTAATCAATTGCTCAACGTGGCAGCCCAGCCCCGTACTCAACTCGCTAACGCCACCAAGCAACTGCAAAATGAACAGGTTGCCCTGACTTCGCTTACAGCTCTCGTGGTGGGTGTTCAGCTCAGCACTGATCGACTTGGCCAATCCAGTCTCTTTACCTCGTCGAATGCTACTAGTTCCAACTCAACTTCGCTCAAAGCAACCGTAACCGGATCGCCCAGCGTGGGTTCGCATTCGCTTATTCCGGTTCGACTAGCTTCGGCACAGCAACTTACTAGCACACTTCTCGGATCGAAAGACCAAACCGTGGGAGCGGGTGACGTAGTGATTTATCAAGGCGGCTTCCTTGACGACTCTGCCAGCCGGGCTGGACTAAACGGCGGCGCAGGCGTAGCCCTTGGCTCGATTCGAATCACGGATCGTAGCGGAGCCAGCAAAACCGTTGACTTGCGATTCTCGCAAACGGTCAACGATGTTGTCGATGCGATTAACAAAACCGATGGTATCCAGGTTGTCGCGAGCGTGAACGGTGACAGACTCAAACTTACCGACACTTCTTCCGGGACTGCAAAGCTCAGTGTGAGCGAAGTTTCGGGCGGCACCACCGCGGCCGATTTGGGGCTCTCAGCGATCTCGACAACCACTAATTCGGCGACCGGCACCAGCATTCAAGCCCTTTCCAATCGTACTTCACTCAACTCGTTATTGGACAAGCGAGGCCTTTCGTTCCCAGCGACTGGAGCGGCTATCGAATTTGACCTACACGACGGAACGAGCGTAGGTTTCACTTCGACTTTGAACGCCAACACTGCCACTCTCGGTGACTTGTTGACCGCCATCAATACCGCTGGCAACGGCAAGCTGACCGCGGCGATTGCCTCCGACGGAAAGTCAATTGCATTTAACGACACGACGACGGGCAGTAACAATTTCGCTATCACCAACCCCAGTGGCAGCCTGGCCAAAGCGCTCGGCGTGGAACAATCTGTTAGCGGAGCAACTATCACCAGCGGGCGGCTTGTAGCCGGACTGAACGATGTATTGCTGTCCAGTTTAAATGGAGGCAAGGGGCTGGGCACACTTGGAAAAATTACCTTGACTGACCGCTCCAATGCCAGCGCCACGGTTGATCTCGCATCCGCAAAAACGCTGGGTGATGTCATCGACACAATCAATCAAGGCGGCAATGGTGTCCGCGCTCAATTGAATCGTTCGCGCACCGGAATCGAGCTCGTAGACACGACCGGTTCGACCACCAACCCGTTGACTGTCGCTGACTTCGCTGATTCGAAGACCACGGCCACCAAGTTGCAAATCGCCAAGTCTGTGACCGCCGATTCGATCGATAGCGGTTCGCTCAACAAGCAATGGGTTACCGAAAACACACAGCTCAAGGACTGGAATCAAGGTAAAGGAGTCACCTTCGGCTCCATTCGCATTACCGACTCAGCAGGCGTCGAGTCTGCGATCAATCTTAAACAAATCGCTCCCAAGACCGTTGGCGATGTGATCAAAGCCATCAACAACCTCGCCGTTGGCGTTGAAGCAAAAATCAATGAGGCCGGCGACGGTATCCTGCTGGTTGACACGGCGGGTGGCACTTCACTGTTGAAGGTCGCTGATGTCGGCGCCGGAACGTCGGCCAAGCAACTGGGTATCGTCGACACCGCCAAGGATCTGACCGTTGATGGTCAAACGCTTAGCGGCATTGATGGCTCACGAACCACACAAATTAAAACGACGGCTACGACAACGGTTTCGAAGTTGATCGAGCAGCTCAATGCGATTGGCGGATCCTTCAGCGCTAACCTGTTGTCATTCGGCAACTCGGGAGTACGCTTAGTTCTAAATGGCACGCAAACCGGTGTTGCAGGGCGCGTGGCACTCGACTCCGATCTGAATCTAGGCTTTTCCGAAACCGTAGCCGCCAAGGACGCGCTGGTGGCTTACGGCGCAACCGACAGCAGTGGCGGCATTCTCGTTAGTTCGTCAACCAATCAGTTTGATAGTATCGTCGACGGCGTGAAGTTGGAGTTGCTTAGCACGTCTGCTACGCCCGTTACCATCTCCGTCAATAAGAGCACTGAGGGAATTGCCAAGCAACTGAAAGCTGTTGTCGATCAGTACAACAAGGTCCGCGAAAGTATCAAGAGCGATGCGAGTTACGATTCAACCACCAAAACCGCTGGCATTTTGTTCGGTTCCAGTTCTGTGCTGCGCATCGATCTTGCCTTTGGAAAGCTCTTTAGCGGTCAACTCAATGGCGCTGGCTCGATTAAGTCCATTGCACAACTCGGTGTGCGCTTGAACGATCAAGGCCGCCTTGAATTCGATGAATCGAAGCTCAATGCTGCTCTGGCAAGCACCCCCGAAGCGGTCCAAGAGTTTTTCACCAAGGAGAAAACCGGTTTTTCAGCTCGAGCCAAAGATATTGCCGATACGCTGGCGGGCGTAAAAAACGGGGCACTCCTGAGCCGCAATCGGTCAATACAGGCTAAGATTGATCAAAATAACACACGCATTGCGAATTTCACCACACTTCTGGATAAACAACGTACGCGATTGCTGAATCAGTTCTACAACCTCGAAACCTCGATCAGCAATATTCGCAACAACCTCAACGCGATCAACAGCATCTCCACTACCACGAAGTAGTTCTAGCGTGGGTTCTACTATCATCGACAATTTGGACGACCCACGTCTCGATGCCTATCGAGATATTCGGTCACGCAATTGGACCTATGTCAGCAAGCGATTCATCGCCGAAGGGCCGCTGTTAACCGCACGTTTGCTCGCAAGCGATTACAAAACCGAATCGGTTCTGGTCGATCAAAAGTATGCGGAACTATATCTGTCGACCATTCCCGAATCGATCGAGGTGCTGTTGCTGGATCACGAACAGATCGAGCAGATTCTTGGCTTTCATTTTCACCGCGGCGTACTTGCCTGCGGCGTTCGACCCAAGCAACTGGAATTACGCTCCGACTTCGGCGCACCGCCCCAAGTGCGAGAAACGTTTGTGGCTGCGATCGGGGTTCAAGACCCAGAGAATCTGGGCAGTATCTTGCGTTGCTGCGCAGGCTTTGGCATTAGTCGAGTAATTATCGGCCCCGGTACTGCCGATCCACTGGCCCGTCGTGTCTTGAGAGTCTCGATGGGAACCGCGCTGCGACTACGACTGTTGCATTCTAAAAACATCACACTGGATCTGGCATGGTTACGTGAGGCGTTTGGCATCACCCATTATGCTACCAGCTTACGAGATGACGCACTTCCACTTGAGAAAACCCGACGATCTGGGCCAGCTCTGATTCTCGTCGGCAACGAACGTTACGGACTGCCCGAAGAAGTTCAGCGCGCAGCCCATCAATGTATCCGCATTGATATGGACTTGGGCACCGATTCGCTCAACGTCAGCACGGCTAGCGGCATCGTCATGCACTACTTTTGCCGGATCGCCTGACCTACTCGATCGCCTTCAGTGGCAATTGAGATTCACTTTGTCGCGCCAAGTGATCCAGCAGATGCAGCAGCATATGCGCTCGGACTTCATCTCGGACATCGGCCAACTCTCGTGAGCCGGTCTCGACCGCAAGCAACTTCACCAAATGCACTCCGGTCGCAGTATGAATCGGTTGGCTGTAGGCTTCGGGTTCCATGTTCATTATTGCCGAGACGATCGTCGGCTCCACATCGCCTGTGCCGCGAATCCATTGATCTTCTCGAACTCGGAATTTATCTACTTTGCCTTTTAGCAACTCTGACTGCTGCAATTCGGAGGCAAGATCATGCCAGCTCAAATCGCCGGCCTTTAAGCGAGTACGCAAATCAGTCAAAAGCTCGGCCAATTTGTCTCGGCGCTCCGACGTGCCAGCCGTGGTCGATAGGTCCACGATCGAAACTTTGAAACGAGTGCCATTAAAGCGCTTGGATTGATTCTGAAAGTGTTTTGCAACGTTTGACTCAGTCAACTGTTGCTGCAAGAAACGCTGCCATGACAATCGAAAGGCTAAATGATCGCGTAGGTTCGATTCGGTAATTCCCGCCTTCATCGATTGTTCTCGAATCATCGCAGCAGCAGTCAGTTTCTCACCGCTTGGGCGTTGACCATTTTCTTCAAGCCAACGTTCAACATCTTCGCGACCCATCGCCAGCTTTCTGGCGCGCAATGTCTGCAGAGCTTGGCGTTGCTGTCCGAGCAAGTGAATCGCGGACTGCAAGACCGCTGGAGGCAATTCTGTGAGCGGCTCGATGCTTTCACTCGCGACGCGTCCAAGTTGAAAATCAATATCGCGATCCGTAATCGGTTGCTCGCCCAGCCGCGCCACCACTCTGGCATTCTCTTGCGAATAGCCAGACTCAAATACCGTGCATGCCAACGTAATCGCAATAATCTGGCATCGCAAGTCGATCATGGTAACTCGATATTCTGGAGTTCGTACTTGACGGTTTGTCGCGTAATTGACCCGGGTGATTCATAGACGAATTGGAATTCATCGGGGTTGCCGTTGATTTGAAACAGATAGGCAATCCCCACTGCATTGGCCGTAACTCCATAAGTCTGCAAGCCTACATTTTCCAAACGTCTCTCTTTTGGGTCGAGCAAGTAGGACTCATTTGAGAGAATCCAGCCGCGAAACGAATCGAGCGCGCCTTGGTCGTTGCCGAATTCAACTAACACGCGCATTTCAAAGACTTTGCCATTGCGCCGCGCTCCCTCCAAGGTTACGGTTGTTTCGCCAAATTTCTCTGACTGACGCGCACCATTGCCAAATTTCTTGAAAATGTATTTGTGTTTCTCGCCAGGAACAGCAAATACAAACTCACCGCTCAGTTTGGCTAACTTGGTCGCAGTTCGTGGCGGCCGCTGCAACTGTAGATCAATTTGCGTACTGCAACCGCCATTGTTGAGCGGGACTTCGGGAACCGCTTCCGGGCTAGAGGATGCAAGTACCTTGTCGTCGTAGGTCGCCTGCATTGAGGCCATTGGAATTTGCATGAACACCGGCTTGAGTCTCGGTTCCCACGATACCATGAGCGACAAATCCAATTGCCCACCGAGACGCGAGTTGAAGGGCAGGCTGGATTGAACGGAAGCTACATCAACGCGGAATGGTCCCGTCGTATAGGAGTCTGGTAGCTGGCTATTGTCCTCTTGTCCACCAGCGACTAGTGAAAGACCGTCACCAGCCGCAAACATATTTACACGCAGTTTGGCTTGCGTCATCACTTTATCCATGACGGACCAAAACGGACTATCTGTTTCAGACAAATCCACTTCAAGGCTCTCGAAGGCGTCCTCTCCCTCCAACGTAATCTTGTTTCCTGTTTGTTCAGTGATTTTCCCGATGGCCTCGGTTAGCTTCATCTTGCCTGCCAGCGTCACTTTCGAAAACTCAAAGTAGGTTCCGATTTCGACCGTTTGCAACTGTTGACGAATACGTTGTAGACGCACCTTCATTTCGCCGGAAGTATTGGCATCGACCTCAGGCAGAAAGCCCAAAATGGATGAACCCAACTCGATCAAGCTCTGCTCGGCTGCGTCGCGATCTTTTAGGGTTTTACCATCCAACTCTTTTAGCAATTTTCGAACGACTTCTAAGGTGGGCTTGGATTGCTCCTTGGGATTTGCTTGGCTGGATTCCGCTTTGATTGGTTCCTCCTGTGCCGTGATCGGCTGGCACAATACTCCCAATGTTATGTGGAGCAAGCACAGCATTCCGCACCCAATCACTTTTCCCGAACCTGCTTTGATCTTCAACATGGTCGCACAATCGTTAGATGTGGAATGTTCGTACGCTTAACGACGCAGCTACCATATTAACGCGCCCGCCCGGCACGTGGCTACAATTTCCGCGACATAGACGGCATAGATTTGTAATGCGACTTTTGGCTTACCTGCACTCGGGAACCCTGATCGATGCGAGCGAATTCTCCAAGCGTGCGTTTTTGGCTACTCATACTGTGTCTTTGGTGGCTACAGTCCGACTTCAGCATCGCGCAATCCGCGTCGGCAGGTCGGCCTCCGCTGCTACAACTTAGAACACAGTCTTCGGAGCAACTCGTTGGCTTGCCTATTCACTGGAGCGAGGTTGAGGCAGTTTTGCTGGAACCGACCGGGCGCATGCACCATCTTGCGCAGTCTGATATCGCTTCGCACAAGTTGCTTGACCTCGCTTTTCAACCGCAATCTGTGATCGAAGCCAGCCGATTACTGCAGCAAGAACTGGGGGCCAGCTTTGAAGTGTTGGTTCAAGGTCCGTACGTCATCGCAGCGCCGGCCAATCGGGCGGCGCGCTGGCGCGATCGATTCCAATCGTTGCTGGCGGGGTACGTTCGCTACTTCGAAGTTCGCGGATGGCCGCTGCGTCAGCCCGACTTTCCACTAGTCGTCATTGTCCTGCCGGATCGTATCGCTTTTCAACGCTACTTTGCTCGCGAGAGCACTCACCCGCCTAGCAATGTCGTGGGAAGTTATTTTCCACGAGCGAATCGTTGCGTGCTGTACGAACTCGATGGTGCGGTCGGTGTCGATTGGTCTGAAACGGAGGCGACCATCGTTCATGAGGCCGTTCATCAACTTGCGTTCAACACGGGCGTGCATGAACGACTTGCCGAAAACCCGTTATGGTTAGTCGAAGGCTTTGCTACGATGTTTGAACAACCGGCAGTTTATGATTCGCGGGTGAATCACAGCAACCTGGAGTCGCGCATGCTGGCGAGCAAAGTACATCTAATTCAACCGATTCTACGTGAGCCAGGCGCCCTCGAATCGCGGCTTCGCAGCATGATTGAAGCGGATGGCATCTTTCAAAGTGAACCGCTTCCTGCTTACACGGTCGCATGGGCGCTCGCATTCTACCTGTCTGAACGGATGCCCAACGAATTCGCCGAGTACTTGAAGATACAAAGAAAGCGCCGATTTAGCAGTTATACTGCTGCTGCTCGAGCCTCCGACTTCCGCAAGGCCTTCCAGTTGGACCCCGCTTTACTGGCTCTGCAAATTCAAAGGCTATTGCAAAAGTAAGGCATTAAACGAGGCGATTGTATCCATCCCGATAGGGATTTGTTGTCTGATTTCCCCTCGAAATGATCGCTTGCAGCGGCTGTTGGTCGGTCAAACACTGCATGTTGGTTTGACGAATTCGGCAACGAGCGAAAGCTCTTTGACGTGTCTAATCAACGCCAGAAATTTCTGCTCATTAAAGGGCTTGCGAATGTAATTGCTGACGCCCAGTGCTTCGCACTCTTGTTGGTCTTCGCCATCGTCGCTACTGGTGAGTACGACAACTGGGATATTCTTCAAAACACGTTCGGCGCGCAGCTCTCGCAATACAGCCACACCGTCGACATGTGGCAGAATCAAATCGAGCAGAATCACATCTGGCCTTGGAGCGCGTGCAAACACGCCTTGCCGGTTCAAAAAGCCCATCGCTTCGCCGCCATCGCGAAATAGGCTCAAACGATGATAGATGCCGCATCGTTTGAGTGCTTCGATCGTCAAGCGAGCGTCAAGCAGGCTGTCTTCGACCAGCATGATCTCAAGGGCGCGGCCCGTGCTTTCAGTCGTAACCATTGCCATGTTTCGCTCGCTGGTTGAAATTCAACTGCCGAATCGTCCGATGCCAAGTTCGTAGCGAATCAATTCCGATTCGTGCTTCTCATGCGCTTCAAGCACGGCAAGAAATTCTTGGCAGCGACCCACCAGAGCTGCATAATCTTGGACGATCGTTCCTCGGTACTGAGCTTCTTCGGCGCTCTCCGAGATTTCATGTAGGTGCAAGTACAACTCGCGATGTTGCCGTTTGGCTTGGCCCGCTTTGCATGCCGAAACGGAATTAGCAGTGCAGTTACCTTCGATGTAGCCATAGGTTTCTTCGAGCGAAAACTCCAAGGCCATAGAATCTCGCAGCTCGCTAAGCAAGCGAACCAATTTCGCCGCCTGCTCATCAACCTCCGCGCTTTGATTCAGCAATCGCTTAAAATCATGCACGTTTTGCCAAAACTGAAGATTAGACTCTTTGACTTCCTGTAAAAAAGCCGCGTTCACCATCGTTGTGTTTACGGAAGTAGCGTTGCTGCTCATACTCTCTCCCTCGTACATGACGTGACGGTGCACTCCAGCTACTGTGGCGTTGTTTACAAGTTCTGACTTCTATTTTAGCGGTATCCCTGATGCTTCAACAACGGCCTTGGTGTTTTTGTGGAAACTATGTCACAATTGCTACCAAATGCCAGCATTGAGATACCGTGCTTTTCCGCTTAAGTCATGTTTGGTAAACGATTTGAGTACATGTTGCAAAAAACCACTAAGCCATCTGCGGGCGATCCTGGCGAACCTTCGTCGATCGTGTCGGCGATGCTTGAGCATGCGCTGAACCAGCCCGATCGACCGGCATTCTGCCAACTCACAACCGAGGGCGAAGTGCTTCAACAGTGGTTTTCGTGGGGACAGATTGCACATTGGGTTTGGGATGCGTGTGCCGCGATAGGCGCAACCAACCTGCCAAACGGCGCGCACGTCGCGACGGTTGCAAAAAATTCGGTGGAATGGTTTGTTCTCGATCTCGCGTGCCAGGCATTGGGGCACGTGCATGTAGCCGTCGATCCACAGTGGCCCGATGTGATGGTCGCTCGCTTGGTCGAACTGAGCGATGCGAGACTGGTCTACAGCCAAAACGTGCAACATTCCTCGCACCCTTGCAGGCAACCTGCCACCATGTTGGAGTGGCAAATAAACTGGAATACGCCCTTACTTCGCCACGATGATGTAGCCACGTTGATCGAGCGATCGAAGGCGATCTCTGGCGCGACCCCGGCGCAAATGTTATTCACTTCTGGCACTTCGGGCGAACCGAAGGGAGTGCTACTTTCTCATCGAAACCTGGTTTCCAACGCACTCGCCAAACTGCAAGCTGCGCCGCAGTTTGCAGGCGATCTGCGGTTGAATATTCTACCATTCTGCCATGCTTATGCTCGAACTTGCGAATTGTCGACTTGGGTTCTCAGCAATTCTAGGTTGGCAATCGCCAGCGACTGGAGCGATTTCCAAAGGCAAGCGTCCGCGCTGCAACCCACGCTGATCAACTTGGTCCCCTACTTAGCACACAAGCTATTGCGCCAAGAAAAGAATCAACCATCGCTGACACCCAAACCAGTGGCAGCGCGGTTAGGTGGCAAAGTCCGATTGCTACAGATTGGAGGTGCGGCGATTCCCGATGGGCTGTGGTATGAACTTGAAAAGTGCGGCCTGCCACCGCTGCAGGGATATGGATTGACAGAAGCATCGCCTGTGGTCTGTTCTAATCTCGCAGGCCAGCAGCGGCCTGGAACGATCGGCCCGCCCGTCGCTGGCGTTGAGTTGCGTGTGGATGCGAAGGGGCAACTATGGGTGAAAGGCGATGGGGTGATGTGCGGATATTATGGAGATCCACAGGCAACTCAAACTCGGATTCAAGACGGCTGGTTAGCAACCGGTGACTTGGTTGAGAGAGATGCTTGCGGCCACTATCGTCTCGTGGGTAGGATCTCGGAAGTCATTGTGCTCAGCACTGGCTTCAAAGTTTCACCTGAAGTCATTGAAGGTCGGCTCGCGACGATCGCCGGAGTAACACGCGCCATGTTGGTTGGGCAGGATCAACCCTATGTCTTAGCGATAATTTGGCCAGATTGGTCTGCACTACCGTCAAATCTGTTTGGCGATAGCGAGCGCCTTCCCAGTACTCTGAATCTCGAAGCATGCCACCTGGTACTGGCGGATTCGATACGGCAGTGCCTGGCGGATCTGCCGGCATTCATGCATCCGCGAAAATTGCTCTTGGTTTCAGAGCCTACGGGCTCCACATCCGATCTAGTTACGGCCAAAGGCAGCCTGCGTCGCAAATTGGCCACCGCCCGGTTGCAATCGCAAATCGACGAGGCCTACGCTCAATTTCGTCCAATAATGGTGACCGCAGAGCGAACTACCGTCAAACGGCCAGCTGAGGCGTAGTAAATTTCATGCGAACGCTTGGGGACAACCGTTCTACACTTTTTATCAGCCCCCTTTTTTAACACAACGCACTTGCACTTTTCAAACTGACAGGTCTTCGGATGAGCACCGTCAATTACGATTCGACAATAGTCTGTTCCGCCAGCCGAGCGATCAAGTCGGTTCTTAGCGGCCCCAACTGGCCATCGAATCTACTATGGCTGACCATTTCTGCCCTTTTGCAGTCATTCGTCGTTGGGCAGATTTTTTTGTTTGGCTATGGAGCAAGTTTGCTGCAAGCTCGGGCTGGGTTGCCAGGCCGCAATAGTCCGGATATCGATTCCAATCGGCTCGGCGACTATTTCATGCAAGGCTTGTGGCCCTTCCTGGTCTATCTGGTCGCGTCGCTAATCTTATCGATTATCGTCATGGTTCCCTTCATGATCCTAATCGCAATTTTCATGGTTATAGGACACCAAATCGGCGATGCGGGAGTGTTGATGGTTATGATCCTTGCGTTCCCGCTAACCATCATTCTAAGCATTCTGATGGCGATACTGCTCGGGCCAATTACGATCCGCGCGATGATCTGCCAGGACTTTCAAAAAGCGTTTGATATTGGCTGGTGCGTCAGTTTCATCAAACTAACGTTCTGGGAAGTCGCGGTTTCGACCTTGGTGTTCATGCTACTGGGGCTAGCAATCTACTTCGCTGGCCTAGCCTTGCTGTGCGTCGGCATTGTTCCCGCGATCGGTTTACTGAGTGGAGCGGTCATGCATCTGCTAGCCCAATGGTATGAGTTGTTTCTAAGTCGTGGCGGCGAACCGGTCGCACCAGCCTCGGATACACTGGTCGATGCCACAGTGGTATGAGCTTTTCTGTGGGCACATACAATTCCTTGAATCGCAGATGTGGGCTATAATGTGGGACCTTATTCCCGCTTCTGATTGTTGAGAACAAAAAATGAGTGCCCTCGTTGAGTCTGTAAGCGAAAACAGACTTAACTTAAAGTCTCAACTCGGCTTTGATCTGCTCTTCGGAATGGTCCCACTGCTGTTGCTCGCACCGCTCTTGGCGTGGGAGTTCCAGTTGCTATGGCAACGACCTTCAATGGCCTTTTTCCCCGTTCCCATTTTCTTAGCCGCCTGTTTTGCAATAGGGCATTTTCGATCGCTTCGATCCGATCACCCACAGCGGGTGTTAGTGGCCCGCGGATTGTATATCGTTGGGGTCAGCCTATTTGGTGTCAGCGTCTGGCGACTTTCACCTTGGCTCGCACACGCTAGCTTGGTGCTATTGTTCGCAGCCTGGGCTGTCGAGCGATTCGGGACGGTTGCTTGGCCGCGGATAATGGCTTGGACGGCTCTCTTGACCACTTCGATGCGATTGCCGGGCGATTTCGACGCTCAGCTGCAAGGCTGGCTTGTGCGTCAAGCGTCCGCGATGCTTGGATACATCTTGGACGCGTTAGCTATCCCGTATTTGATTCGCGCGGACCTGTTTAGCATGCGCGGCCTGCAGTTCTCGATAAGTGATAGTTGTGCTGGCATGTTCAGCATCCATGCACTTGCAAGCGCCATCGTTTTGCTCTTGCTGCTAACCCATCGAAGTCTTTTGGTGGGGATCATCTCGCTGCTGATGGTGCCATTGTGGGCCGTCGTGCAACAGTTGTTGATGCTGTTGGCGATGGTTTTGCTGATGCACTACGGCCAGCGAGATGCGTCGCAGGGACTTGATCACACTTTGATAGAGTTAGGGATATTCTTGTTTGTAGTAGCCTGTGGCTGGAGTACGATGTCGTTCCTGGCCTGGATCTTACTGCCAGTGCCTGCGGTAGACAGTCAGTTTGAGCCCGAGTTCTGGCTAATAAATTCAGTCTTGTGTTGGCCGCAGCCCGATCCCTTTGCGGTCGATGCCCCCCCATTCCCGTTAAGCGGAGGCTCCCAACTACTCTCGCCGAACGCCAGTCGTTGGATGCAACGCATTGTGAGGGTGGGGATAGTAGGCTTTATATCGCTGGGTCTGATTTCCACCTACCGCTGGATGTATGACGGTTTTGGTGGCGTCGCTACGAGGTTGCCGCCAATTCAAGCTGAGCAATTGGCGCGCACCGACTGGAAGGCCAGTTTTCCAGATGTCTTCGACCGCTGGCGAAAAACCGATGTATCGCATCAGATTCAACGCCTCGATGGCAATGATCGAGCCACAATTCACTGGCATTTTGGCTGGCAAGGACAAAACGTTCACTTAAGCGTCTCGCTGCCGTTTACGAGCCATCCGAGATTGGCGTCTAAATACGAAGCGATGGGCTGGAGAGTCCTCGCCGAGCAAACTTTCCAGTTCATACCAGATTCGCCACAATCGGCGGCTCCTGAGAGCGAACACGAACCGCAGTCTGCCGTTGCGAAGCAGGCATGGACTGAGCTAAGAATTTCCAATGAACTCGGCGGACGAGCTCTCGCGATCGCAACCTATCATCCGCTGAGTGAGCCGCTCCCGTCGAGCTCGCAGCCAATTTTGGAATACCAGGTCCTCTTGTTCTGTGAATCGGGCGAAGAGTTAACCAAGCCGCAACTGTCAGAACTTTATCGTGGATTTCAGTTAGCGAACGAGCACTTGCATCACGAAGTCGAACCGCGTTTGCGCGAGCTGCTGGGAGGCGCACCATGAGTGAAGATGCTAACGACGCGTTAGCGGCACCCTCGCGGCTGGCCGATATGTTGGCCATGTTAACCCATCCTTTTCGAACCGTTCAAGGTCTCATCGAGTACGCTTTGGCTTGGTTGTATACTCGACAGTGGATTGCTGTGCTGGGCTTTTCCCCAGTGTTGGCGATTTTACTGACGCTTATCGGGTTGGCAATTTACGGATGGTCAATCGACAAGAATTCTCTGGTAACTCGCTACGTGCGATGGTGTGACGCGGAATTGAGCGAAGACAAAGTACTGACGACCACCGAGGTCAGGAATCCGCAGGCAGACGAACTGATGAAGGTGCAAGGCGTGTCACAGTTCGGTGAAGTGCTGCTGAATCGCTTGCTACAACTGGAAAATTCGGATACACGCTCACGCTATCTCGTAGCGTTGCAGATCGGCGATCGTGGTCGTCGCGGCCAAGCTCGACAAGTGATGCGCCAGCTTGCGCCGGAGCGTTATTCGGGCTTTGCACCCGCGCACGCGTGGCTTGCAATCGATCGCATCATGCAGGGACCGATTCGCGACAATGCTTCAAGATTGATACTGTTAAACGACCTGGAAGTTGCCGCAACTTGGTCAGGCACGGGTACCAAGTTGCGAGAAATTCTGGCTAGTCTGTTAGAAAGCGAGGGACGCATTGGCGACGCGATCAAGGTTTTACAAGCGACCGCAGAGAATGATGCGGGGGCCTGGGTACCACTAGTTGAGGTGGCCACTAAACACGGACGCAAACAACCTGCCAGTGACGCCTCGGCCAAAGCCAAGGCGATATTCAGTCGGAAAATTACCGAGCCATCGTCCACGGTGAGTGACTATGTCAACTTGGCGCGACTGTGGGTGCTTGAGCAGATGCCGGATGAAGCGATCAATCAGGTCATGATCGGACTGCGACGATTCCCTGAAGATCAAAATCTCAAGCTCGTGCTGTCCGAGTGTTATCGCGTCAAATTCTTGATGTCCGTTCAAGAGACAGAGTCCGGCATCCAATGCGATATCGCGAGTCTCGACGAAGCGCTGAACGCGGATCCCACCAATCCGGCCGTGAGCGAGGAAGTTGCAAAACTCATGGCACGAGGTGGAAATGTGTCGCCGACGCTCAAGTTGGCGATGGAGAAGCAACTTGCGGATGGGAAATCGACCACCATGACTCATCTGATGCTGGCGACCCATTGGCTGAAGAAAAGTGATTTCGCGTCGGCCATTCCGCACCTCGAAGTGGCGGATCGCAAATCGCCTAACGCTCCCGTTGTGCTCAACAACCTGGCATTGGCGCTGACAAGAGTCTCTCCGAACAACGCAAAAATCGCCTCTGAAATGATCGACCGCGCTCTGAAGGTAAGTGGGCCGCATGCTGAGCTGCTTGACTCTCAGGGCGAAATAAGAATGGCTGCCGGCGATTTCGTGGGAGCGGTCGAGAGTTTTGAATCTGCAATTGGACTCGACGGTAAACGCATCGGTTCCCGCAATCGCTTGATCGAGGCTTACCAAATGGCTGGCATGAAAGACATGATCTCGGTTCAAGCACAAAAGATCCGTGAGATCGAAGCGGCGGAAAAGAGGACTCCGGAACCACCCCTTCCTGCAAACCAGAAATGAGCACGGCCTGAAGCAGGCACAACAAACAATAATGCCTCTAGCGCTTGCTGGGAGGTCGTTGAGTAGGTGCCTTAGGCGATGCCGATCTGCTGGGTGCCCTGCAAATCAAAACCTTCAGGTAACGGCTCCGTCGGTGCAGACGCGACTACCGAGTTGGGTTCCTGGTTAATCGAAAGCAGATTTCCAGCACTTGGCCATTCGATGTCAACGCGAGTCAGCAATCGCTCGGCGAGTTGGAACGTTTTGTAACTGGGGCGCCACAGCGCACCCATCAAACGCGAAAAATTCAAATTCGTAGCATCCGTATAGACATACGCTTTACTGCACATCGCAGACGGTACAAAGGTCGTGGACTCGAATAAGCCGCATTTATGGGCGCAAGCAGCCACTGATTGCAATTGATCTTGTGGTACCACAATCAGTCGATGAACATTGCCACCAAACTGCGACAACGAGGGTAAGAATTCCTCCAGGTGATTGAAGGAGACTCCTATTTCATCGACTGCTTCGGGGCCGGTCTCAGATGGATCCAATGGGATCCGGAAGTCACGTGCAAATCGGTCGCATAAATCGCGAGAGTGTGCCAATAAGTGCTGGAGATTAACCGTATCTACATCCGTTGAAGTTGATTCTTCCAGCGCGCTCTCGAAAATCTGGATTGTCAGACGCTGAAATGTGGACTGCAGTACGGCCACTACACGTGTGGCAACCTGCGCCCATTCACCCGCCAAAGACTCCATACTGGGAATCTGTTGCCCGGTGGCCAGAGCCGACTCAGCACTGATCGACTCATTCCAATTTTTTAGGCGTTGGCCAAGTTCTCTACCGCGCTGCTGTAGATTTTGCGCGAGGTTCATAGCGGCGGCAGCGAACCGCTTCAAATATTCCCGCACTTGATCAGCAACTTCATTGGTCGTGCCAGGAAAATCGAACTGCGCTAAGTAGTCAACCAAAGCGCTGCCGTGAATGTTGGCTAAATCCATAACCCGTTCGATCAACACCAACTGAAGTTTCTCAAGCTGTTTCCAGTTGAGAATGCGCGCGCGAACTAAGTCGTTAAGCCACAGATGCAGTGTATTCAAGTCGGCAATAAATTGCGTTTCAACATCTTGTGCATGCTCGCTCAAACGCTGCACCCAGGTGCCCAGGAGTATATCTTCAGTAAGAGTGTCATCAATCTGAAACCGTAATTCAACCATGATGCGGTTCAGAATGTCCTCGGTCGCGTTTGCAGTGAGCGGTACTTCTCCGCTGCATGTAGCGCTGCAACGCGCGGAGCTGGCTGACTCAGACTCACTCAATAGCGCTTTCGGTCCAAGAATGTAAGCCAGAGCTTCGCGCACAGATTCGGCACAACACAAGCGCGAGAGACTGGCGCTGTTAATGGATGTCGCATGCCGAAATTTGGTAGTTTGAAGTGTTCGCAGCCAAGCCAGATTATCCGAACCGTTTTCCAGTCTCACTGCGCTCAGTGCCGTGCCCACCATCGTTTGACCATCTAGCCAAAGTGCTTCGGCCAATGATTTATGCGCTGCCGTTTCGTCGCCGGAACTACCATAAACGCCGCCGTCGAAAAGATTGACCCAATCGTACGGACGCTGGGGGTTGTTGATCAAGTGCGAATTGTCAAAATGAAGCGGTGGAATCATCGCTTCGCTGTCCATGCAGTGAGCGAGTTCGGAAAAGCAGGCAACAGCTGCCGAGGCCGCCATTTCCGAGTGGTTAGCCGAAAGTGTCGTAGCGACAGTCAAATTGCCGCTCAAGCGGTAATTGTGCCAGTTTAGTTGCCGCAGCACATCTCGAACCAGGTAGCCGATTTCTGTAAAGATCGCGCCACCTGTGCCGCCATGCGCGGAAGTGATTACATAGATGCGCAAGGGCTCGGTCGATCGAAGCAGATCTTCGCTTGAACGCTTGATGAGTTCCGTTAGTTTAAAATGTAAAGTTCTCGTAAGTTGTTCGTAGTGATCCAAGAACGCCAGCATGCCCAAGGGGCGCACGCCTTCGGTTTTTAGCGAACGCGGGATGTTGTACAACCATCGTCGCGAGATTGCACGAAACAACTGTGGATGAGCCGCACGGTATTCTTGGGGACGAAAAAGCTGAATCTGGGTTGCGGTGGAAGACGGCAAGCCATCCTCTCCCTTAAGCAAATCTGTGATAGCGTCTAAGGACTGCGAATCGCTGTCGATCGCCAGCCATTCGTGTTGGCTTACAGGACGCAATGCGTCTTCGTCATCCCTCATGGTCGCGTAAAGCTGCCTGAGCGTCTTGCAGCCTAGACCCCCGAGTCCGATGAACATACAACGTGCGGGAATCCAGTGATTCAGCGTTGCGTCGACGTCCAAAGGCGGAAGGACTTTTTGACGACCGCCAACCGACGTGGAGGTCGCTGGGACGGGCAGGGATGTGGCTGGTTCCTGATCAGCTCTTTCGTTCTCAGCGGTGGACGCCGTCATGGTCACAACCGCGCGCACGCGCGAAAGTTGATCGATGAGCTGCCGGCAACTTGAGAATCGGTTTAATGGGTTCTTGGCAAGACCCCTGGCGATGATCTGACGATCTGCTGGTGGAAGTGATTCCAAGTTTGGCGGTTGGTTAAGATGCTGACGGGCCAATTCAGCCGTTGTACGCCCGTTAAAAGGCATCTGACCAGTCAACAGTTCTTGATAAACAATTGCCAACGAGTACTGATCACTTCGACGATCTGGACGACCATCGAAAATCTCGGGAGCGGCGTAAGTGGGCGTTAACCCACCCACCAACGACTGATTTTGATCGTGTAGATCTTTAACGAGGCCAAAGTCAGCAACTTTGATGCGGTCAGCGACAATCAGCAAGTTCCCGGGCTTAATGTCCAGATGCTGAAGTTCATGTTTCTGCGAAAGAAAATCAAGTGCGTCGGCCGCATCGCGCAGCAGGTCGATCAACAGATCGCGTGGAATGCCGGGTAGACCTTTGTTGCGATAGTGCTGAAATCGTTCAACAAGGCTGCATTCAGCCAACTCGGTTACGATGACGATTTGATGGTTGACAACCTCGATCCGTTCTAGCGAAAGCAGGAATGGATGATGTACTTGTCGAATGCGTTGCAGGCTGCGAAGTTCACTGCTGGCACGTTCTTGATCGACTGTGCCATAGACCAGCTTAATTGCTTTCTGCAACCCCCCCGGAGCATCTGCGAGCCAGACTTCGCCGAAGCCTCCCGCGCCTAAGCGACGACGCAGAATGTAACCGGGTATCGGTTCTAGGCCAGCCGAAATGGGACCACTAAGTTGCGTCATAGTATTGGGCACTGCATGTGTGTTTTCGCTACCTTGGTCAAGCCTCGCTTGCACAGTTCCTGTAGCAGTTCCTTAAACGGGTGACGCACTCAATTGCTGAGTTGCGTGGAGCACGTTGCTTGAATCAAATGTATTGGCGTTCGCTTGTGATGTAATCACAGGCCCTGCTGCAGGCGGGGTGGCTGGCACACGATGTTCGGCGGCAATCGCACTTTTCACTGCCACATCGGCACAGCCAAAGTAGTTTTTACATGCGTGCAAAACATAGTCAAACCGCAGATCCAATGGCTCGCCACGATAGGCGCAGTAAGCCCGCACTTGGGACAATAGGTCGCGCGGATAGCAACGTCGCAAGGGACGCTTGACCACGTTCTGCAAATGATCCACCAATTGCTTGGCAACCTCAGCGCGCCATGGGAATCCAAACGACTCACAGCTTCTGCGGAACAACTCGACGAACTCAGCCACACTTGGATCACAAATCTCGATCTTAAATGGGACGCGGCGCAAAAAGGCTTCGTCCACCAGTTCGCTAGGTTGCAGGTTGGTCGAAAACAGAATGATTTGTTCAAATGGAACTGAAATCTTCTTGCCCGTAGGTAGCGTCAAAAAGTCTTGGCGACTCTCGAGCGGAACAATCCAGCGGTTCAACAAATCGGCTGGCGATACACGTTGCCGACCGAAGTCATCGATCAACAAACTGCCGCAATTGCTCTTCATCTGAATCGGCGCTTCGCATGTGTTGCTGCGCGGGTCATGTCGAATTTCCAGATTGTCCAGTGTCAATTCTCCACCCACAACAACCGTTGGTCGCAATATACGTACCCAACGCTTGTCATGATCCTGGAGATTGGTCGCAGAATTCGATCTTTCTGACGATTGCTCGGCAATATGAAATGCTGGATCGAATAATTTGATAATGACGCCATCGTCGATGATCGCATGAGGAATCCAAATACTCTCGCCGCGCAGCTTCGTGAGGCACTTCGCCAGCGTTGTCTTGCCATTACCTGGAGGGCCATACAAGAAAATTCCGGCGTTGCTGTTGATCGCTGGGCCAAGAAAATCCAACCACTGTCGTTCGAATGTGATCCCCGCCAGCGATTGTAACAACTGCTCTCGACCGATGGGTGAAAACTGATTCGCCTGGGCCTCTACTGACAGTAGGTACTCAGAGAGTGGCACTGGAGCCGGGCCGAGGTAGCTGCAATTGCGCTGTGATGCGACTGCTCGCTTCTGGCCGTTCTCTGTAAGGCTATAGTAAAAATCATTCAGCGGCGCGGAACGCGCGTGCGCGATGTATTGCTTCGTGCGCAAGCCAGCCAACTGCAGATCAATAATGCCGAAAGGTAATCCAATTCTTTCGGCGATCTTGCGTCCGCTTAGCGTTCCGACACTCAACAGTATTTGGCAGATTAACGCTTCTACAAATGTCTCGCCAATGCCTGCATCCACTAGCGATGTGGGCTCGGCTGGCCAGAAGCATTCATCGTGCATGACGTACGGTAAAGCTTGACCGGTTCCAAGCGCATTCGTGTCGTTGATTGACGTAGCTGAAAGTCGTTCGGACATGTTGGGATCTGCATAATTGGGCGGTACGGACGGCTGCGATGCCGAATTTGAAAAGCTCTGCTCATTGCGGAGTTTAGGCAGCCTAAAAAACTTTCCTTGCAAACGTAGGACAAAGAACACTGCCAGCTCGGAAGTAAACCTCCGCCCGAGGTGCATTCGCGGCTGGCAGTGGTAGGCTGTAACGATTATTCGCATTGCAACGAGGTCTCGCGTTCGTTTAACCGCCTGCTCAGCGGGCCGCGCGTTCTGAAAAGCAGGGGGCGATGCCCACGCGGTCGAACGACGTATTTTTCAGCAAATTGCTCGCATTTAGGTCGCACAACCATGTAACGTATTCTAAGGTTGAAGGCGTTCTCCCATTTGGCCGTTTGCCCGACGGAATGAGTTTTCCATGCTTAGAAGTAACCGACCCGCCATGGAATCATTTTCAGTACACTGTGATGGAATGAGGCGTTCCGTAGCAGCTGCGGAAGCAGTCGAAACGGTGTGGGCTCTGTTACGCAGTGCAACGGAATCTAATGACGAACAGTCGATTACCGTTCAATCGTTTCCGTTTAGCGTCGGTCGTCGCCCCGGCAGTTCATTGCAATTGAACCACCGCACCGTTTCCGGGCATCATGCAGACCTGGAAATCGATCAAGGCCAATTGTGGGTCACTGATCGTCAAAGCACCAACGGGACTTATGTAAACGGACGTCGTATTAGCGATCCATGTCCCCTGCGAGAAGAAGATTTGTTACAGTTCGCAGACGTAGCGTTTCGCATCAAACGCAGCGGACACATTACCAGTTGCCATACTGTACAAGAAGATGTGTGTGACCAGGCCTTGGCCTTAGTGCAGTTCGACCGGCTCATGGAAAACCGGCTGGTAACTCCCTTCTTCCAACCAATCATTGATCTCTCCAATGGACGCTACATTGGCTACGAAGTGCTAGCTCGCAGTCGCTTGTTTGGCCTCGAATCATGTGCCGCGATGTTTAACGCCGCAGCCCGCTTAAACATGGAAGTCGAACTGAGTCGCATGCTGCGCTGGGAAGGAATTCGTGAAGGCCTTGCACTCCCTGAAGGGTCGGTGCTGTTCGTTAACACGCATCCACTAGAAATTCGCCGCGAAGGTCTGATCGATTCGATGGCCAGCGCTCGACAGTTGAGTCAAGACGTTCCGATCATTCTTGAAATTCACGAAGGGGCTGTCACCGACCCAAAGGAAATGCGAGAGCTGCGTGCGCAGTTGCGAGAGTTAAATATTGGCGTTGCCTATGACGATTTCGGTGCCGGACAAACTCGCCTCAGTGAACTCACCGAGGCTCCACCGGATTTTCTCAAGTTCGATATTTCTTTGATTCGGGATATTGATAAAGCCGCACCCGAACGTCAACGTATGCTGGCATCGTTGGTCAGCTTGGTGAAAGATCTCGGTATTAGTCCGTTGGCTGAAGGCATCGAAACCCCAGGCGAGGCGGACGTGTGTCGCGCGATGGGCTTCACCTCAGCCCAGGGTTTCCATTTCGGTCGCCCCGCTCCCGTACATCAGTACGACTGATTCAGCAACTATAAGCGAGACTTTAGCACCACTTCTAAAAAAGGTTCTGACCCTGCCAAGGAACCACCCGCCAATGCCTGGTGCACACTCAAGGTGTTTTGAGCTTGAAGAGACTGTGGGCCGAACTTGCTCATCTTCGTTGCGCCGCCGGAAGCGGACCCGCATGTCCAGGTGGTGTGGGGAGGACGGTCAGCAATGACCGTTCTTACCTATTGTTCCTCACTCCGGTCGGCTTGCAAGCGAAAAGCACTCGAAGTACGCGAATCGAGATCTGCAAGTGAAGCCTGCCATACCGGGCCAATGTCAACAAGTTCTCCCTCAAGAATCCAAGCCCACTCGCCATTGCCATGAAAAGGATTGCGGCCGAGACGCTCATGCGTCTCGCTCCAGCCGGGAAGATTAGTAATTGGCGAATAGTCACGACTTGCGATACTGAAGTCGAGGTAGTAGAACGCAATCGGGTGTTTGGCGTTTGTTCTGTTCCAGTGATTCGAGAAGTTTAGAAACAATCTCTTTTGCGGTTCCATTGGCGCCCAGCCAACATGAACGAAAATTATAGCCCTATCCTCACGTGCCGCCTCTGCAACAACTCTCTCTATTTCCGGTCGGGTTGCGATGGGAACTATAACGATTGGTTTGGGCAACGATTGACCCGGCGAGCAACCGAGAATTGTTAGGGTGAAGAAGATGAGAAATGTTGTGCGCATAAGCGGATAACCATCAAGTTTGAGCCGCTCGCGGACTTCGGTGCACGGATTTGTTCTGACCTATCATGGCGTGCTCGGAGGCTTCTCTGGATCAACCGATAGTGATGCGCCGCATGAAGGACAGAATTTGGCCGTGGCCGAATGTGGCTGGTTACATGAAGGGCATTTTTGTGTCGCAATGTCCTGCTCGAAAACAGGTGAGTACACGCGAAACCCAGCAAATTTCCACTCGCCGTCTTGTTTCTTCAATGTCGAGGTGATAGTCCCTTTTCCCTTATCGAAAACCGCAGAGTAGGTAACATCCATATAGGAATCAGCATTGTGTTGCTTCATCTTAAAGCCGCGCAGTGACTTCGTTTCGAGCTTGCCAAGCCGCAGATTAATCGCCTTACCCAACGCTACAAACTGTTCTTCGGTCATCACTCTTTTGAGCTCGGGGGTGGTCTCACTCGCGAAAGAATTCGCGAATTGTTCATTAGCGATCGCAACAAACATCGCATCTATCTTCGGCGAGATCGAGGCATCCGCGTTTCGGTAGCCCGAATAAAGCAGCCCGCCGCAAACGGCTATTAGCAGCAACCCTACTCCGCCACACAGGCTCAGAATTAACGCGACCAACTTGCCTGTTGACATGGTATCCTCGAGTTGGAGTAGTTATCTTGAATTCGAACAAAGTGTCAGAACGACCGAAATCACCCAGCCGCGCGAGTGAATTAGTTTAGCAAAGTCGCTCACCAACGCGGCAACCAGTTCACCGCTTCGGCGAACTAAAAGAAAGCGACGTAATCGATCGAAAGACGATACAGATCGAGTCGTTCGTGATCGAAAATCGGTTCGGCCATCAACGCCCTTTCGAGTACGAGTACGAGTACCGTTGCACTAAGTACAAGTACGAGGAAGACAGAAATGCTTTAATGCCAGAACGGCGACGATCAGCGGGCGGCGGGAGATGACTCACCATTGCCAGCATCGTCACTTCCGCCGCTCCGTTGCAACGCTTGGTTCGTCGTTTTTGCTTGCCAAATCGGTCGGCCAGAGGCATGTGCACGGCGGTCAGCGTCCGCGGCTATTGCGGCAATGTCGCCACCGAATCGGTCAGATATTTCGCGTCGGATGCGGTGAATTTCTTCAATTGGCGTTTCAGTCTTCGATTTCTGAATCATTTCCAAGCAGCTCCTCTGGTGTGCAAATCACCGGGATCGGCACCCCAGCATCGGTTAGAACCTGATGGATGCGAGGCAAGATTTGGGCGTTCGCAATGTGCTTGCAGTTCCAGGTCAGTAAGTATTGTATTCGATGGTCGGCAACCGTGGCGATATGCAACGCATCAACTTGGGCTTTCGCGGGCAGAATCGCGCGCGACATGATTTCGTTAGCGATTCGCGTAATCTCGGGGGCATTCGGCAGCAGTGGAATCCCAGCCAGAGCCTGCATGCGTTCAACCGCTAATGTAGGATCCCCGGCAGATGCCTCATCGAGCACGTATTGCGACACAACGAGTTCGTAGTTGGTACGTTCGGTGTCCCACCATTTGTTCGTCAATAGTTGGCGCGCCGCCATCACCACCTGAGAGCTTGGGCGTTGCCGGAGATAGCTAACGATAGATGTTTCAATGTATACCGTGTCCATTGCGTTAGTCTATCAAATCGACGAACGTTCGGGATAACCGATGTCGCGAGGGATTGGGCTACCATGTGTAAACGACCTTACTCTCGCTCGCATTCAAGTGGATTCGAATCATCTATCGCCTATGGGAATTACCTATTGACACTATGCCTCAGGTGCCTTCGGTGCATTTTGTGGTTCGTGCGCAGTTAGGGTGGTTGTTGCAATTTTGGATTTTTGAACCCGGAGTTTAACCATACAATACGAATTCTCTCCTGTCCATTTGGCACGGGTCGTTCGCTGGAAGAGGCGGGAGGGCGAATTGCACAAAAGAGTCGGCGAATACTTCCTTGCTTTTGGAATTCGTACTCAAACCAATTCTCACCTTCCCATGCATCTAAAATTACCCAATTTTCTACAGATATCTTGGAATCGATATTCTTTTTCCAGAGACTAACTATTGCATTCGAAGAGCCTAATGGGACGTTCGTCTCGATGTCGCCATCGTGCGAATCAACTGATACGCCAGTCTGAGATTTAGCTTCCCCGCGAAAGTCTGTTGATGCCGGTAAAAAGGGGGCAGTCCATGAGTCCACATCCATGATGGAAAAGTGGAGAAGCTCGGGGAGCTCCGGAGCGGGACGCCACTTCGGCAAAACGTAGGGCAAAATCAATGCGACAATCGCAATCACCATCAATGATTCGCGGATTGAAAAACGCACGATTGTCTCTTTTGTTGCATGAGTGAAGTAATCGACCAAAAAGGACGAACGGCAGGGTTCAGCGAGCGCGAGCAGGTGACTTGACACAAGTCAAAACGGCTGATCGAGGGCTTATTGTAATCCGCACATCCTAACAGCTGGCCTGAGAGGGAGCCACAACCGTAGAGCTCAGAACGAAGGCCAACAGCAATGTCGTGCGGCGAAATTTTTTCGAATTGCAACCCCTTGTTCTGCCATGTTTCAATTGGGAATCGCGTATTTGAAAAAATGGCCATCTGTGTCGACCGCAGCGATTCCATTCTCGGTATTCAACATTGTAATGGTTTGGCATTTGAGCAACTCGGGTACGGTACCAATATGCGTTCCTTTGACAGCCTTCGATTGATCCACGTGCGTGAGATCCCATCGCATAACCGCTGCGTCAGGATGAATTGACAAAAGGATATTGGAATCACGAGTGAAAAAAGCTCCGACGATGTTTGGGTTGCGATAGCAGTAGCCCATGTACTCATTGTTGCGGGTGAAAACGCGGGGGGTAGGACCCGGCCAGCCGCCACTAAACCATTTTGTTCCGTCGGTCGCCACGTTTTCGCCATACCAAAACGTCGGTTCGATAGTACTGGATATAATTTGCCCTGATGGAATCGAAAATGTAATCCTTTCAGAGTCTGATGCCTGAGCTCCTTCAAGCTGTCCAATACGCGACGCTACCAAGCAAGCTTCATCTGTAGTAAACGCCAAGGCAATGTTGCTCGTCGAGAGAAGTCCAGTTCGCGGTGTTGAAAAGCATTTTTCGCCAGTCCGCAAGTCATACACAACGAGATCGTGGAACATGAAAGCAGCGAGGTAATTCGCGCGTTGGTCAAAACAGAGATCCGAGATGAATTTCTCGGATGCGGCTAACAACGTACGCCCGGTTTCTCGTTCAACGACAGTCAAATGTCGAATACGTTCTTCGGTGTCTAACGGTGAAGAAATGACAGCGAACCGATCGTCCATTGGTGAAAACACGACGCGGTGGACATGAGAGCCAGGGGACGACCATGGCGTGATCGGACGGGTTCGAAACGACAATGCGATGCCGAATATCGCGGCGAACGTGACAGTCGCTAGGAAGATTAGTCGTTTGAATTTCATGGGACAGAAAGGCACCAATCGCGCGGTTGCGGCGAGTGATCTTACCATTAAAAAACGCGAGACCCGTAACTCGCGTGCATTGGTTGGTTATCGGGCAATTTAGTAAGCGAGACAATTTACACTAGAGTTCCCAAACCAAGTAGCCCTCACCATCCAGCGCGGCCGCGAACACGCACGAAGCTACCTCAATCATGCCCTCTAGCTGCTCTTGAGTCCACTCATTATTGTCCGTTGGTCGCGCGGTCGTGCAAAATCCAATTTCAAACGACCCAGCATTGGATGCTGTGCGCAGCGTGTCATCAAATAACGATAGCCACGATGGCAAGTTATCATTGTACCGCACGACGTACAACACGCGGTTACCGCAAAACGCCAACTCTGATTCAACGTTTTTTAGAAACGGGTCACCTTTTGAGGCCATCGCGTGAGGAAACACTACATCGGCGGCGTCTCTGTGGAAAAGGTGATGGTGGATGGAATGTGCTAGCAACTCTTGGACAAAACCGCCGTCATCAATTGGATCAGATGCTATTGCGCTGTGAAGATCCGTCCCAGAGTACCACGGACTCATCCGGAAGTCCGTGACGAGCTTTAGGTCTATTGCGTCGAGCGCAATCAGGTAGGGTTTCGCGTTCCGAACAGCCGACGCAACTCGTAGACGATCGGCCGTTTGATCGGCAAGAAGCGATGTGTTGCGGTCCAAATGTTGAACCGCCAAGCTCGCCATCTGGTTGACTAAGATTTTACGAGCACGCATCAGATTGCCTAAGCGACAATGTTCGCCCGATAACGACCGCATTCATCGAGTCGCCGGAGTAGAGCCACCATCAGGAATTGGCTGTCCGGCGACTTCGATGCAATGCATTGTTCAAGTAAGCCGCTATCGCGGCGGGCGGA
>JANLQO010000481.1:0-17266 GCA_031367855.1 Planctomycetia bacterium
AATCCAGCGGCGTTTGGCCGATCGCGCCGGCTCGGAGAAACTCACCGCTCGCGAGATCGAAGTTCTGCATTTGATGCGTAAAGGCCTGAGCAACCCGCAGATTGGGGAAATGCTTGGAATCACCGCTCGGACTGCCAAAGCGCATGTCGCCGCCATACTACAAAAACTCGAAGTTTCGGATCGAACCGAAGCTGTCACCCGGGGCTTTGAAAGGGGATTTTTAAAGCTTTAAGTCCGACGAAAAAACAATGCCAACAGTCGTGCAAGTCAACGCGACAAGGCATTGCGGGCGAAAAAACCGCCTATTCGGCAGCCTTCTCGGTTTTGGCAAAGTCACCCGCGACGGCAATCACTAGGCGGGCAGGGTCGATGTACTTTCGTAAAGCTGCGTTAACTTTCGCCACGTCTAATTCAGCGACGGCCGTTTCGAATTTGCTGTGATACTCCATTGTTCGTTGGGCGAAGATGGTACCGGCCAGAATCTGCGTGAGCGCAGCGTCACTGGTACGAGAAAGTTGCTCGCCTTGTAAGTAGCCCTGCTTGGCGGCGGCCAGTTCATCGTCAGTGATGCCGTCTTGCAGCAGCACGTCGATCTCTTGCTTGATCGCCGTCATCAGTTTTTCTTTATTTTCCGGGTTGGTGATGGCAAACAGCGTCAATCTCGCTCGCTCGTCGACCGGATGCGCACTCAGGCCGGAACCGACGCTGTAAGATAGCCCCTCTTTCTGACGAATACGTTCGCCCAAACGCGAAGACATTGCACCGGCCCCCAAAATGTAGTTGCCAATCAGCAGTGCTGGATAATCTGGGTTGTCGTCGCGCATCGCAATCGCTTCGCCAGCGTAAAAGACCGCATTGGCCTTATCTGGAGTTTCAATTTTTTCAACTTTGCCCGCGATGGTGGTAATGGCCGGTTGCGCAACGCGCTCTTGAGGCACATTGGTCGTCCAACCCGAAAGCATCGTTTCAAACGCTCTCTCCAAGGCAACCGCATCGAAGTCGCCGACCGCTGTGACCTCGCCAAATTGTCCGCTGAGCAATTTGCTGTGCATTTCTCGGACTTGTTCAATCGTAACAGCTTTGTAACGTTCGATGCGTTCTTCGAGCGTTGGAACGTAACGGATGTTATCCTTGTCGAACGGCGACAACGCACGGCTGACGGCAAGACCGGCGAGCGCTTGCGGCTCAGTGATGCGAGATTCAGTGCCAGTGATCGCTTGCCGGCGCAAGACCTCCAGTTCTTCTTTTTCAAATCGGGGTTGTCGCAAGATCTCTCCTACCACAGGCAGCAACTCCTCTAAATATTCACGCTTCGTTTCAATTGATACTGAAAGCAAGCCGTTGCCGCCGGTGGAAATATCCACCTTGGCGCGCAACTCGTCGAGCCGATCTTGCAGTTGCTCGTGGGTTAAGTTCTTGGTGCCCCGCAGCATCAAATCGGGCATGAATTCCGCAGCGGTTACGTAGGGCAACAGTGCTTGTTCGTTGCCATAACGCAAATTCAAATCGATATTAACCATTTGACCGCGCGTTTTCTTGGGCAGCCACGCAGTTTTCAAACCGTTGCTCAGCCTGCCACGCTGCGTTTTCGCTTCGATGGCCAGAGGATCGGGATCGAACGTTTCGCCTTGCTGCAATTCGTCGCGGCCCGCATAACCGGCCAACAATTCTGACAAATCAGGTCGTGTGGGTACTTCAATGCGTTCGCTTTTTTCCGTAGGAGTGAATAGGCCGAGGGTTCGGTTATTGCGGCAAAGATATTTGCTTGCAGCGGCTGTACATTCGTCGGCTGTGGTCGCTTCGACGTTGTCGCGAAACAGAAAATACAACCGCCAATCGCCTTCTGCCGCCCATTCGCTCAGTTCAATCGCAATATCTTTCGAATCGCTTGCACGCAGTTCGCGATCTTTCAAAAACTGAGTCTTCGCGCGTTTTAACTCTTCCTCTGTAATCGGACTTTGCCCAATCTCTTCGACGGTTTTCAACAAAGCCTCCTGTGCGGCTTCCAGCGGCTTTTCCCGGCCGACTTGAACGCCGAACATCATCAAGCCTGGATCATGCAGGGCCATCGCAAAGGACGAAGTACTAGTCGCAAGTTCGGGGACAACTAAATTGCGATACAGCCGACCGCTAGGTTCCGTCCCGAAAATATAGCCCAGCAATTCCACCGCAGCGAACTCGCGATGCGCGCCGCTTGGCACGTGATACGCGGTGGTAATCAACTGCGTCGTACCAACTCGCCGCAATGTCACTGACCGTTCGCCATCTTGAGGTGGTTCGGTGGTGTACGTTCGGTCCATGGGACTCTCGGGTGCCGACAAGGCGCCAAAGTAAAGTTCGACAAGCTTGATGCATTTCTCCGGTTCGAATTTCCCGGAAACAACCAACATAATATTGTCCGGGCGATAGAACTTGCGATAAAAAGCTTGCAAACGATCTATGGGCACGCGTTCGATGTCACTACGATTGCCAATGGTCGAACGCCCATAGTTGTGCCATTCGAAAGCGACCGCTTGCACACGTTGCATGAGCACACGTTGTGGACTGTTCTCGCCACGCTCGAATTCGTTGCGAACAACCGTCATCTCGGAAGCCAAGTCTTCGCCCTTGACGTAGCTATTCATCAGCCGATCTGCCTCGAGTGAGATCGCGAACTCGAGATTCTCAGTCGCCTGAGCATCGCTGGCGGCTGGCAACGTTTCGTAATAATTCGTGCGATCAAGCCAAGTCGTACCATTAAAATCCGCGCCGCGGTTCTTGAGCTCTTCGGGAATCTTGGCGTGGCTGGGTGTACCTTTAAACAGCATATGCTCCAGCAGGTGAGCCATCCCCGCCTCGCCATAGCCTTCATGACGCGAACCGACGAAGACTGTCATGTTGACCGTGACCTGCGACTTGCTTTCGTCAGGAAACAGCAACAATTGAACGCCATTGTCGAGTCGATGTTCGGTAATTCCTTCAATCGACGTGATTTGTTTTGCCATCTGCTCTTCCGCGAACGCGATTGAAAATGAAAAATGAAATAGAGCAACACCCGCCGCAATGCCGGTGAGCCAACCGCTAGAACTCCGATTCGACACGGTTTACCTCCTTTGAAGGTTTATCAGCGAGTTTTCAGTTACTGACGATGCCAAGACGACTCGTTGGCAGGTTATTGTAGCGCAAAAGGCTACTCGCGTTCAGTGGGCATCCAGTTTGCAAGCCGCTTTCCGCTTTCAGGCGATCAGCGAGTGTCCGGTTGCCGATTCGCTTGGGCCGCCCTGTAAACCAATTTGCCACCAAGATAAGTACTTTCGACTTGAATATCACGAATTTCATCGACTGGGCAAGTCAAAATGTCTCGGTCGAGAACGATAAAGTCGGCGAGCTTAGCGGTTTCAAGCGAGCCCTTTTCAGCTTCTTCGAAAGTCAGGAAGGCATTATTGATCGTATAGAATCGAATGGCTTCTTCACGGGTAATGACCTGTTCCGGGTGCAACGGTTTGTCCATACCGCGTGGAGTTCTTGTCAGCGTAATCCAGATGCCGAGAAATGGGTTGTAGGGATTCACTGAGCGCATCGAGCCGATTTTCTGCATGTGATCCGAACCGCCGCCAAATTTGATGCGACTGTCGATTAATTTACGGTAGGGTTGAAAGTACTCGGTACGATCTTCGCCGAACTGACGCAGCAGCGTCTTGCCGTCAAGCCACAGCCACACGGGTTGAATATCGGCAACGATACCCAGGCGGCTCATGCGCTCGATGGCTTCAGCGGACATAAAATTGCAATGCGTGATACATGGTCGGCCGGGGGCAACACGGGATTCCGAGTCGACTTTCTCGTAAGCGTCGATCAATGCATCGACGGCAGCATCGCCCACAGAATGCGCGGTGATTTGCAATTCGTTTTCGAGGCAGATTTTGGCGATCGTATAAAGCTTTTCAGGTTCGACATATAACAAGCCGCGGTAGTTTGGATCGTTGATCGCATAAATCGAGCTGACTCCCCAGGGTTGGCGCATGTACGCGCTGCCCGTGAGCATGCCACCATCGAGAAAGATCTTTGCGCCCCGCAGCCACAGCATATTGTTGTATGCGTGCAAAGGATTCGCTGCGGCGTTTTTCACTTGCGCGGTAATTTGTTCGAGCGAGCTTTGGGCGTTTAGGCCGTAGGATAGAAATACGCGACAACTCAGTTTCCCGTCGTCGCGCAGCGCTTTAAAGATCTCAATGGCATCGTCGCTGGCCGAACGATCCGCGACGCTGGTAATGCCGACGCTGTTGTAGTCGTGTAGCAAATCGAACAAACGCTGGCGACGCTCGGCTACGGAGGGCTTGCGCTCCGGGCTTTTTACTTTGGCCAGTCGCGTGCAACTTCGCAAAATTCCGCTCGGTTCGCCGGTTGAGGGGTCCCGCTCAATGTAACCGGGTTCGCCATCGGTGATTTTGAACTCACGGTCGATACCGCTCAGCTTCAATGCCAATGAATTGAGCGCGGCATCGGGACCTGTGCGGAAGTAAACAGGGTTGTTGGGTGCCACCTCGTCCAACTCGGCGCGAGTCGGAAAACGTTGTTCAGCAAGTCGCGTAACGAATACTTGGCCAATCGAAATCCATTCGCCATCCTCCAAAAGCTCAGCACGACCACGGATGTACTCAAGCACATCCGCGATCGACAACATGTCAGGCATTTTGTGATCAAACTCGTACTCGGCTGCCCCGGTGGCATGCACGTGTGAATCGATCAAGCCAGGCAATACGGTTTTGCCTTGCAAGTCGAGCAGTCCGGTCGTTGCTTCCGCCAACCGAAGCACCTCCGCATTATCGCCGACCGCGATGATGCGCTCGCCGCGGATGGCCATCGCTTCAGCAATTCGAAACTGGGCATTGACGGTCACGAGTTTCGCATGATGGACAATCAAGTCCGGAGCCTGCCCGATTGCGGGGTAGGCACTGGCCGCGCTCAGGGCAAATCCGCAGAAACAGAATACGGGCGAAAGAAGTTGTCGCATATTGTTGATTGATTGTGGGTAGCTGGGCGGGCAAAAGTGGCGGGAGTTGTAGTTTAGCAGATGGCGGTGCGCGTTGGTGCAGTCCCAAACCGGTTGTAAATTAATGTGGGCGAGTCGCTCAGCGACTCGACTGCGCTTACGAAAACGCGATGATCAGACATAGTACTCGGATGAACCGAAAAATTTGCTAAACTAAGACCGTTACTAGCGGCCCATAGAAAACAACTGAAAACAACTGCAGCAAAGGATCTCGCATGGCGTTCACCATTGACGAATTCATTCGTTCAACCGCCCAAGACGACTCGGCCCGTGACTACTTCCAGCTCGAAAACCCACGCATGCTGGAGGTCAATCTCGAAACGATGGTTTGGATGAAAGCCGGCGCGATGGTGGCTTATGTCGGACAGATCAAATTTACGCGCGAAGGGATTCTTGAACAGGGCATTGGCAGTTTGCTCAAGCGAACCGTTTCGGGCGAAGGGGCCAAACTTACCAAGGCCGAAGGGCGCGGCAAACTGTATCTTGCCGACTCGGGTAAGACGATCCAAGTCCTCAAGCTCAACAATGAAGCAATCGTGGTCAACGGCACGGACCTGCTGGCGTTTGAACCCACGCTGAAATATGAAATCAAGATGACAAAGAAATTGGCCGCTATCGTGTCGGGCGGATTGTTCAACGTCCGCGTGCAGGGCATCGGCTTGATTGCTATTACATCGCACTTCGAGCCGCTGACGCTGCGCGTTGAACCTGGAAAGCCGATTCGGACGGACCCGAATGCTACGATTGCGTGGTCGGGCAATTTGCAACCTGAATTCAAGACTGACGTATCGCTGAAGAGTTTCTTCGGGCGCGGTAGCGGGGAATCGATACAAATGGAGTTTAACGGTGATGGGTTTGTAGTAATTCAGCCGTACGAAGAAGTCAGCATGCAACACGCGGCAGGGGGTTAAAGGATCGTTGACCCATGACTGAAGAAAATACCGATTCTCAAAGCCAACCCATCGCGCCACGCCATTCAGCTGCAGCGCGTGATCCGCTTCACGGGGTGACCTTGGAGTCCATGCTCGTGCGGCTGGTAGATCGACACGGCTGGTCTGAAATGGCCGAGCAGATTCCGATTCGTTGTTTTTTGTTTGACCCCAGTATCAAGTCCAGTTTGGTATTTCTACGTCGAACACCGTGGGCGCGGAAAAAGGTGGAAGACTGGTACGCTTACGACGCCCGACGCTTTACCATGGAATCGCACGACCCACCCGCAACACCCGCGAACGAGCAGTTACCGTGAGTTGCGACTGTACGCGGTTCAATGAGTGCTGCTATTGAACTGGATTCTTGGAAATACGAAAGTAGTTATGCGTCACGTGATATCACGTGGGCGAGTCTCTCCGAGACTCGTAATAACCGCGACAAAATCGCGGTATCCGTCTCGAAGAGACGGACCTACGTGACTAAAGCGAGTGCCATTTGGCTAACACCAACGGCTCTCAAAGCAAAGTACCATTCGATTTCGTTGACGAAGTGAAAACACTAGATTACAAGTGCATATGTTGATGCGGAACGGATGCCCCTATTTCGTAATGTGTGCACCTTCGATTTTCCACTGCAAATAGCCCTATGCAAGCCTCTGCCCGGATCCTTCTACTATTACTGTCGCTGGTTTCCGCAGGCTTAAGTTCGGTTAGCTCCTGCCAAGTGACTTGGTCAGGTGAACCCGCACAATCACGCAACGAGCATGATCTTCAATTCGAAGCATGCAAATTCATTGCCCAAGTGGATACCCAGTTTGAGAGTATAAACAGAATATTCTCTTCCGTTCTGTTTTACGATTTCGGAATGAATCGACTGACGCAATTCGGAGCGGCAGACATTCGGCGACAACCAGCAAACCAATATTTCGGTTTTGAGAGCGGTGATGTTTTTATAACTCAGATACCTTCTGCAATGGCAGATTACAAGGACCGGTACGGACGGACGCCAGAAAGTCTGCACGACGCATACGATGCGATAGCGGCGGCCGGCGTCGCGTTACCTCCCACACCCACGGGCGTGGCATACGCCTTTGACGCTGCCACACAAGAGTTCATGGTAGAAGCTCGCGGTATGGGAGTACCATTCATCGCAGCCTGGTTGCTACTAGGTGGAGTCTTTCTGACAGCCCGCATGCACTTTATAAACCTTCGCGGCATTCTACATGCGTTCGCACTATTGAGTGGCAAGTACGATGACGCAACCAAGCATGGCCAGTTGACGCATTATCGCTCGTTTACAGCGTCGCTCGCCTCGACTGGATTAGGTGCCACGGGTGGCGTTGCGGTGGCGGTATGTGCTGGCGGCCCCGGTGCGGCGTTCTGGATCATGGTATGCGGACTGCTTGGCATGTCGACGAAATTCACTGAATGTGTGCTCGGTCAAATTTATCGCCGTGTCAGTGCGGATGGCGTTGTCTTGGGAGGACCGATGCACTACTTAAAAGCCGGATTCAAATTAAGGAAATTCTTGGGTTTGTCTTTGGCACCCTTCGGTACGCTACTGTCTTGGACCTTTGCAGTGATTTGTGTTTGCGTTTCGGTAATTGCGGGAAACGCACTTCCGATCAGTCAGTCGCTTGGCAGCTTGCAGACAATAAAGGGACTTGAATTCCTGCAAGTCTATCCCTGGATCTACGGGGCACTTATGGTGCTATGCATCGCGGCGGTCGTTTTAGGTGGAATCAAGTCCCTCGGACGAGTTACAGGTTTCGTCTCGCCACTGATGTGTCTGACATACATCGTAGCTTGCGGTTATGTTATCGCCATGAATTTTGAAAATGCTGAAGCAGCCTTAAAATCAATTTTTGTTGAGGCTTTCCAACCGCAAGCGTTGTTCGCTGGAAGTCTTGTAAGTGTGATGATCATTGGCATCACCCATGCTAGTCTGAATACGGATGCCGGCCGTGGAACGGCTTCGATCATTCACGCGGCAGCCCAAACCGACGAACCGGTTCGGGAAGGCCTCATTTCGATGCTCGAGCCATTCGTTGTTTCTGTATTGATGTGCTTGTTAACCGCCTTGGCGCTCGGCGTGACAGGAGTTGCGTCAACCGTAGAAGGCCAAACGCTCGCGAGCAAGGATCAAGGAACTGCTCTGGTTCTGAGCGCTTTGACGAAAGGAATGCCTGCTTGGTTTTCGTACTTGCTACATGCCATCATCGTACTTTTTACATTTTCCACCTGTGTGACGTGGGCGTACTTTGGCGAGCGATGTTTTGTTTATTTGCTCGGTGGCAGCTGCTCGCGACTGTACAATTGCATCTTCATCCTCTTCACGTTCCTCGGCTCTGTGGTTTCGGCAGCGAATGTGATGCAATTCAGTCTGCTTCTGACGTTAACGCTGGCGATCCCCAATTTGATCGGTGTATTGCTGCTCAACACAACAGTCCGCGAGGAACTCGACGATTATTGGCAACATTATCGGACACCTGCCTAGATTAGGGATGATTCTCGGCGGTGCAGGTTGGCGCTGTTTAGGAACTCATCCAGCTGAAGTTGCAAGGTATGCATTTGATCTGCGCTTAACTGCTGCCCCACATGTGCTACTGCGATCAAGGTCGCCCAAAGCAATAGTGCGGCTAACCCAATCCATGTCCCCCAAGCGCCTATACCGATCATGAATTGCGAAAATCCCAGGATGAAACCGAAAAAAGCACTGAATGCAAATGTTAAATAACAAATCCATACAAACATCCAAATTTCCAGACGCGGGGCGAAGCGCGCGTGGATGTAGGAATGATCGTCTTTGGGATAGACACTAAAGGAAAGCTGTGGCGACCAAACTCGATGAACGCTCGGTGGCAAATGCAGTTCGCCATACTCGCCAAAGACTTGTAAAAATTGTTTGTTTTCGAGCTGCCTGTAGGCTCGATCAATTTTTTCAATTGCGTCCTGGGGCGAATCCACCAGCTGGATCTCAAAGGTGGGTCGAAGTGTAAACCATTGCATAAGCTTCCTCCGCGCTGGCATTCCACGCACTGAGTATCACCAATCAGTATCAGCAATCAGTGGCTCGCATGCAGCAAGCTCACTTGCAACGGATGCGAGCATCGTTCAAGAAATCGGTGTTCTGCAAAATCTGTGCTAACTACTTGAGTGGTGTTCCGGGTTCGGGTACACCGTTGGTCGAAAGAACCTGAAAGTGATGCACACCGGCGGCAAGCGGGTGATCGCTGGTCCAGACGATCTTCTTTTGCGGAGTGATTTCGATCATGGAGACTCCTGTATTGGCCGCGTGGCTACCAACGACGGTGTTGCCGTTAGCCAATCGTTGCGAACCGCACGGATCTTTGAATAACCCTCCCACATCGTCATTGGTAACCGCCCAGACAATTTCGCCCTGGGGGTCCAACTCGACGACTTTATTGCCATGTGTCAGAGAAGCTACCGTGTTGCCGTTGTCTAAGCGAATTGCAGTGAACGGCCAATTCTCTGCGGGACGCCCGCCGAGCGCATCGAAGTCGGTCTTAAAGCTGCGAACCACTTCACCTTTGGGCGAGTATTCTTTGATCGCAAACGCCAACAGATGGGGAACGAGAAAATTGCCATTGCGAAGTTGCCGGGCCATGCGTGTTTGCATGTGAGCATTATCAGTTTCCGGCTGCAACGCGACTTCGTGTACCACTTCGCCCTTGGCATCGATCTCCAGTAATCGGGGGCGATTTCCCAGTTCGGTTACCAGAGTGTTTCCATTGTAAAGTCGTTGCGTAGTTCCGATTTCGCGATTCACTTTGTTCAGAGCGTAGGTTAGAACAACTTGCTTGTCGCGCGTCACTTCTTCGACGCGATTCGAAAAAGCAATGAGCACATTTCCGTTAGGCAAAACGAAACCATCGCGCGAACCACCCGTGTACTCCCATACCGGCTTCCCGGCCTCATCAATGATCGCCGTCTTGGCACCCATGACAAGGTACGAGTGATGAATCTCCGATGGCTCCTCACTTAACAGACTCGAAGCTTGCCCGTACACCGCGAACCAGAGGATCGCAACGTAAAACTGCCGGATTGCACTCATGGAAGTTTGCTTTATGTGAAGTGGATTTGCGCCGCCGCTTTTTTTCCGAACGAGTCCTCGGTCATGTTATCATCCGTGATTTTTATAGACCATTACTCTAACGATCGTCTTCGCTCGCTGCTCTTCGATTTCGAACTTTGTTTTCAAATCGTCGATAAATTCTTTTTCCTCCGCGTCGACTTGCCCATTCGATAGGACAATATCCACCGCATTGGCAAACACCGATTCGCGTAACTCAGGCGGCACGACCGGAAAGCATTTTGCCAGCAATTTTTCTGGCCCACCTTTTTTTAGCGTACCCATAAGGCGGTCGAAAATCGAACTGAACTGCTGCGGCGACAATCGCTGGTAGAGCTTCTTTTGGCCGAGAATTAGAAATAAACTCTGCGCTTCCTCGTCGGCAATATGGCCATCGCAGGCCGAAGCGCATAGCAAGACTCCTGCGTAGCCTTCCTGAGGCCCAAAAGGCGCTTCAGAGAACATGTTATCGTCGCCCAGTACGTCGTCGAACAGTGACATATTAATTCGCTTGTGAAAAGTGTTGCATGAAAATGTTTATGGTTCGCTTGAAGAGGGTAAACAGCGTTTAACCCTTGTTCTTGATCACCATGACTTGAGCAATCGCTTTGGCCGTACCAGGTTCCACCTTCAAATGGTTACGAAGCTTTTCAATAAAGTCTTTTTCTTCTTGGTCCACCACTCCATCTGCCAGCACAATGTTGCACGCATTTGCGAATGCAGCGTTTGTCAACTCTGTTGGCAACGATTCGCAACAACCTTCGATCAACGTGTCGCAGCCTTTCTTCTTCAGAATTCCCAGCATCTTGTTCATCACCTGTCCGAATTCCTTCTCATTGACACGCTGAAAGAGACGCATCCTTCCAACTGCGGTAGTCAGGTTCGAGGCTTCTTCGTCAGAGATGTGCCCGTCACAAGCGCTGGCAGCCAACAAGATGCCTGCGAACGATTCCTGCGGCGACAACTTCCGCGGGCTTTCCATGCCTCCAAAGAGTGAATCAAACAAACCCACGATTGAACTCCCATCTCGAAAAATGTTGTTTCGCCGAAAATTTACCCCAACAACATAGCTTGCCCCAAATCGCGAATCAACACTTCCAAAACAATTCGAAGCCAGACAGAATGAGCACCTCAAGCCAAAGAATTCTAGATTTCGGACAATACGCACTAAGGCGAGGTGAGTTGCAACATGTCAGCCAGCACAAAGTACATCGAGAAGTGGACGGTTATTGACGAGGACCTGGATGAACTCGACCACGTCAATAACCTTCAATACTTGCGTTGGACTTTGAAAGTCGCGGCGAGTCACTCTAGCCACGTAGGTTGGCCGTCTTCGCGCTACCGTCAGCTCGGAATGGGCTGGGTCGTGCGCTCCCATAAGATCACCTACAAGATTCCCGCGAAACTGAACGACGCAATCGAGATTCGCACTTGGGTAGAATCCTTTGACAAGGTCTCATCCCTACGCAAGTACGAGATCCTGCTTGAGTCGGATGGACGCGTTTGTGCTCATGCTGAAACGCGCTGGGTGTTTGTGGAATTTGAGACACTTAAACTGACGCCAATACCGCTGGCGATACGGGCTGCATTCGGCTGCGAATAATGGCTCAGTTAAGCTTCGAGTACATTGCGAATGAAATCTCGCACCGTTCGATTCAGAAAGTAATTCGTATGATGAATTCCGGACTGCAGTTCGGGTTTTAGATTTTCAGGCCCGCCGCGCATCGTATTGAAAAGTAGGATGTGCTCGGGTGGCAACGTTTTGATCTTCTCGGTCCACGAGGACTTTGAATCCATTGCCCACATACTTGCGGTCTCGACCACGAGATCGTTGGGTGTCGCAAAGAATCGATCCATGGCTTCGTCACCTACTTCTTGCAGAATCGTTTGCAGACTGAGCGTATTGCGGTCGGGAACATAGTTCGACGCGACCACGAAGTACTCGCTTCCCGATTTCGCATCTGGCTTCTGCAACTCGGACAGAAACGGGTTGAGCTCAGATCGGTTGGACTCCGAAAGCGGTCGCATGGCTTGTAGGCCCGGTACCTGTTGCTCGATGCCCTGAGCCAATAGGTAGAACAAGAAACTGCTTAGTCGGCCAAGCAAGCCGGTCGGATCTTGACTTACTTGATTGATTAACATGTCGGCCATCATCCCCCAATTGCTTGGATCAGCCAGGCTCGTACCGGCGTTGGGAACTCCCACCATAACAACGCGGCGGATTTTGACTGGATGTTTTAGTTTTTCTATTAATTCACGCGCCACTAATCCGCCACGGCTATGGCAGACAATGTCAATCTCTAGGGCCGACCCGGGGCCCTGATCCGAACGCCAAGTCGCTGGTAATTGCGATAGCAACAGCTGAGCGTTTTCTGTAGGCGATTTCGATAACGTCCAGTGGTCGAAGCCCAGTACAGCCCGATAACGTCGTAGCATCCAATTCAAAAGGCTCTCGGATTCCTCTTCGGGATGATAACGATCCGGTGGCAAGAGTTGCTGAAAATCATTGAACAGAGGGTCACACTTTGAAAAAGTTCCATGAACAACAAGCAGCGCGCGATCGAACTGGCCAAAACTCTTCTCGCGTTGCTGCCATTCGCCACGATCGTCGCTACGAATTCGCTTGGTCTTTGCGCTCTGCCCCCGCACACGTCGACGCTCGTCTGCGGAAATGTACCTGCACAGTTGTTCGTCGGGCACCTGTTGCCGGTCAAATTCAGCCGCCAGATCGGTAATCAACGATTTCCCGGCGGATCCATTGAACTTGCTGACTACCCACGACTTGACTTCACGCACATAGTCCATCACGCCGCGTTCGCTACCGATGTGGGCTGCTATCAGTTGTCGTGTGCGCTGCGTCTTGTCGTTTTCATTTTGCGGGTCAAGAATTCTACCCAATTGCGAAAATGTCCTCGCACGCGACTCTGTACCGCCGGTCACCGTTCTCCAAAATCGCAGCCCATCACGCTCCATCAATTCGATACGTACGCCGTTTTCCTGTTCAACGTCGCGAGTTCCGCGAGTTCCTCGATCGCTAGTGGATTTAGGTACCAGCAACAAGTTGCTCGGTAAGTCAATGGTTGAACAAAGTTGGCCGGCGGTTGCCGAGCGAAATCGATTTTGAATTCGAGGATTGCTGCGTACGGTTGAGGCGGACTTGCTGTCAACCGTTTTCTTCTTGCTTCGTTCGCTGGTTGGCGTCCACAGGGTTTGCAGCAATCGCGAGGTGGGATCGCCGTACAACACAAAGCTGGACCAAGTCAGGGCTGTTTTGGCAGGCATCGTCAGCGCGATTCCCGATTCACGCAAGCGGTCCCAAATCGCCATGCGCGCACGTCGCAACGACTCGCCAACGCTGTATCTCTCGCGTAACAATTCGCGATAGAAACCTACGGCCAACCAGCGCGCAATTTCATCGTCTACCGGCCACAGAGGCGCGATGTAAGCCGCAACTCCGTAGTTGATGCAGGCTGTCGCCAAGCCTGTTACATCCCCCGGCTGGACACTCAGTGTTGCCGCATCCATGCCCGCTTCGCACGCGTTGGCAAAAATAAGCCAAGGGGGTTGCCGCGATCTTGCCAGAGTGTTGCGAATCTCGCGGGCATGCAACAAACCGTCGCTGAGTACCCAGGCGCTGCCGTCGGGGTCAATTTTATCGAAAAAGGCATGGCCTGCGTAATGAATCAGATCAAAGCCAGATTCGCGTAGATATAGCCGCATATCATCCGTCGAAATCTTCTTTCCGATCAGTGAGGTGATGTTAAACTCGACGACGCCCGCCATTTCTTCATTTAGCTGGCGAAAAGCTTGCTCTATTGATTGAGCCTCGATGCGAGCGCTTGGCAGAGAAGCCAATGACCAGCCCTTCGCACCAATTTCAAGTTTAAACTCAGGCGTATAGGCTGGGTCGCCAATCACCAAGACGCGAATTACATCCGATGCGCGGCGCGAGGATGGCCGAACCGAGTTGGATTCCATAAATACTTGGCGACCGAGCGAATAGCGTTCACACAACATGCCTTGCCCGTCGCACATTAATTCCCATGGAAAGCGCATAAATTCACGCGGCATCTGCAGAGTCAAATGAGGTGTTTCACCGCCATTCTTGATAATGGACGCACGCTCTGACTCAAGCCTGGCAATCATGTCCTGGATAATGTCTTCACCCAATGATGCGCCCAGTGCTCGCAACCGCGTAACCAAATCCTCCATCGGTTGAGATTCTTCCAGCAACGCATTGAGATTCCGCCAAGTTGAATTCAGCGTTGATTTGTATACACGACTGGCTTGTTGATAAACAATACTGCCGCCGAGTGACGGTTCAAGTCGAACTAGGAAATTAGCCAGGTCCTTGTCGCCGGAATCACGAAAGTCAAAAGACATGGTCAGCGATTCTGAATCGCCCAACGAACGAAACTGGCCACGCATCTGCGAAACGACCGATTGCTTACTGATCAGGCGGCTAAGCACGGCGTCGCGCGCAGGGCTACTGGCGTCGGCTAACATCGAACTAATCACTCGCCACAACGCATGTGGCTTCTCGTGAATCATCAGGATGGCACCCACTAGCGCCGACCAATGTACGCGTCGCGAGAAATTCAGCCGCGAGTAACTTGGCGTCGAAAGTGAATACATCTTTCCGGTTTCGCTGGCAATCTCAGCCGCTGAACGCATCGCGGGTAGCAGAATGGACAGACCTTTGGCGACTTTGTCCGACTCGCTTTGACACAGCAAAAGCGAGCCCTCCATGGAATCATCTGCCAGCAAATGCTGCGAATTAAGATGAGCGACTGTTTTGCGAATCAGTTTATAGAGCTTCTGAATTCGTTCGCGTTGACCAAAGGCAACTGGTACAGCAAATTGAAGCGCACTTGATGTAGGTGAATCGACATGGTCGAGTTTCTTTGCAAACGCCTCTTCAAGTTTGTTGAGTAAAACAAAGAGATCAACCGCTGGAACGAACTCGACATCGTCCAAAACCTTGGACTGGCTTCCGTCCCGCTCCTTCGCTCCCGGCTCCGCCACATTGATTGAATGGTCGCGAATGCTCCCCACGGTTTCATGAACAGCATCGAGCACATGCCAGTCGCCGATACTGTGCAGCAGCGCTACGGTGAGAGCATCGAGAACGCGCGCCACTTCATCAAGTGTGTCGAGATTCACCGCAATGAGCGTATCCAGCGTCGAGGTAGATTTCTTGCGTTCGGCACGAATCGTGTCGAGCAAATCGCAAGCCAGTAGATGTGCGAACGGAAGCTTGTGAGATTTCTTATCCGGATGTGTTATTGCAGCATCCCAGTTGTTAAGAATTTTCGTGAACGGCAACCCATCGTCAGGTAAGCGATCGGCCGACCCCACATAGACCCGCGCCAATCCTTCAAGCTCAAAGAGCACTTCTACGAAGGCTGTTGCACCCGCATACATCAAGATCATCTCAAATCGATTATCCTGCTTGACTTCATCGAAATGTCGGCTTGAATTGATCAACGCATCGCGCAAGGCACTGACTTCAAGCGAACCCGAATGGCTGAAGTCGTGGCAGATCGAAAATGTCCGCTGTTGTATTGCGTCTCGATACTTCGCGAGCTCTTTGGGATTGAGCTGTGCGACCTTCTCAGCAAATTCCTTGCTATACTTCGCCAAGTTCGGATCGCCAGGCTTGCCACCCCGGACTTTCTGCAAGGATTCAGGCAAGCTATCCAAGCGAAGGCTCTGGCGAACATAACGTGGATTGATACCCAGGCCGGACAGCACCAGGACATGATGTTCCGCCGCAACAGCTTTTAGACCCCACTCCAAAAACTCTTCCAACGCAGCTTGATCGCCTGTGTTTACGTCGCGGCGCACCTCCTCTTTTTGGAAACCGCTCGCCCCGGCGTGAACAAGGTACCGGTTGGCGCCTTCGGCGGTATCGTACTGCACCAGCAAATGGATATTTTTGCTAGGAGCGGATTGCAGCAGACTCTCTAAGTACTGATCGGTGTATTTCTCAATGTGGCAGTCGCCACAAAGATAGACCAAAACCGACAGTGTAGCCCGCGATTTGAATTTATCTGACACTTTGTCAGATGCATGCTGCGGCGCCGACGCGGGGACTGGCCCCCGCCTTGAACGGACCGCAGCACTTCGTCGAGCAGGCTTACGTTTTATCATCATGTCGTACTCGGCATGCGGCCCGTACTGGGCTGGCAAATGCAGGCAGTTAGCCTAAGCCAAGGGTCCTAAGAAAAGGCGATCAAGACTCTCAGCGCGCCCTTCTAATTGGGGAACTTGCTCGTAACGACCGGCGCTGATTAACTTCGATGCGAGTTCGTGCAGTTCGCGGTAGCTCAATTTGCCTTTGCGGGCTTCGATCGCTTTGACCAAGTGATAAGTCAGTGCGCCGTTATAGCTGCCATTAATAAACGCATCGGCCGAAGTTTGAAAATCACGACAACCAGTGATCAAAACTTCAGGCATTTCTGCCACTGCGATATCGAGTGAACCTCGGCTTTTACCCTTCCCTTTTGGCTTGGCAAGCGCGCGCGTTGGACGAACCGTTCCTCGTAATTCCCGCCCCGATTCGATTTCTGCGAGATCATAAGGATTTGGCAGAAAACGATTGATTATGGGTGCGTCCGGTGGCAAAAGGTTCCGCGTGTTCGACCCCGAATGGCAACAATCCATGACAATTGTCAAATTAACTTTTGCGGGTAACAATTCATCGATTGTGCTCCGCAACCAATCATCGGTCAGCGGATCCTTCCAGTCGAGATCGGTTGGGCACAAGATCTCATCGCGACGATCCGCTTCATCTCCATTGAGGTCCGGCGTATTCGAACCGTGACCCGAATAGTGCAAGAACAGAACATCGCCTGCTTTTGACCCCTTGAGCAGTAACTTGATGCCGGCCTCAATCTTCTTTTTTGTCGCCTGACCATCAACAAGTTTTTTGATTGAAGTCGCAGGAAAATCAAATAACTTAATTAATAAGCGTTCAATGTTTGCAACATCATTAACACAACCTCGAAGATTGGCTCCGTCAATACGATATTCATTGACGCCGATTAGCAGGGCGCGTTTAACCATGAAGAATCCCTTTCAGAATGGGCAATGGAAAGGTAGGGAATAGACTAGGCTTTGCCTAAAAAGGGGTCTGACCCTCTAGACCCCTTCAGAGGGTCAGACCCCTATTGAGTCAATGCCTGGTGTAGAACGATTGTCGCCATCGTT
>JANLQO010000488.1:0-12147 GCA_031367855.1 Planctomycetia bacterium
CTTTATGAACAAGCGGTCCGAGTATCCGGCGGAAAAATCGAATTCAGCGAACTGCTGGGCGATTACCTGGTACAGCTCGACCGACGAGAAGAAGCTCGCAAAGTATTTGCAAGTGCCATTACCGCTGCTCAGGATGACCGAGCGAGCTTGATACACTTGAGCGAGGTGCTCACGCGATTCAAATTTATCGACGAGGCGATAACGGCTTTAGCAACGGCCTGCGATCATCGCCCTCAGTTCGGCGATCTGATTCAATTGGCGATATTGCTGATTGAAAACAATCGTTTCGAAACGGCACTCGAAAAACTGAGATTCGCGGCGAATATTGCGGAAAGCTCAACGGATTTGGAGGCTGCATGGGACCTGCAAGCGAATCTTTACAAGCGAATCGGCGGTTTGCCGCAACAGATTGTTGCGCTTGAGAAAAATCTATTGGAACCCACAGCAGATTTAGTCGATTCGCTGCAGCAGTTGGCGATGATGCAGGCAGCCAACAATCAGCCAGCAGAGGCAACTGCGACCTCACTCAAGGCGACCGTTCTGCAGCCTGATTCGAAGCGAGCTTGGATACTTGCGGCACGGTCACAACGCAACGCTGGTATGAGAATGCGCGAGATTGAGTCACTGGATGTACTTTGCAAATTGGATGCCAAACAAGCCCCGGAATACTTGCAGCGAATGGCGACGATCCACTTTCAATTGAATCAATTCGAAGAAGCGCTCGCAACGGCTGAGCGAATTTTTAATTTACCAACCGCGAATTTGCAGCATTTTCAGGTGGCGGCCTCGTTTTGCTTGCAAGCTAACAAGGTAGATCAAGCGATTGAGATCATGCGCCGCGCAACGCAGGTTTTTCCAAACGATCGATCAGCCTGGATAATCCTATCGCAGCAGTTGGCGAAGCTGCGCAGAAATCCTCCGGCGATCGATGCGTCGTGGCGAGTTCTCGAACTGTCTCGCGATCATTCACAGCAGCGCGAAGCCATCGATTTGTTGGTGGCCTTACATTCTGGCGAACCGAGTAGCGCGGAGCTGATCGCAGGCCTCAAGCAATTTGGCTTGGAACATAGGCAGGAGAACGAAGCCACGCTCTGGTCGGCTTGGGTGTTGGTGGGTAGTGGTGGCAACCAAATACCCAGCGAATTGATGGCGACTCTGCTCAACGGAAGTTATTCGCAGCCCGAACATTTGCATGCTGCCATGGAATTGGCCGTGCGAGACCGTGAATACTCGCAAGCGGTGATGATTCAGCAGCGACTATGCCGCGAACAAGCGACTGTCGCCAATCAATTAAAATTGGGGGAACTGCTGTGGCGAGCCGGTGATTCCCAAGCTGCCACACTTGCGTGGAAGGCTGTCATGCGCAATCGGGCCAATGATTTGCCAGCGACAGAATACGCGAGAGAATTGATCGACGGCGCAAACTGGACGTTGGCCGCGAATCTGGTTCATGCGGGAGTCGAATCGAAAGTAAATTCTTGGCAGTTTTTGGCTGTAGGTATTTACGCGAATATACAGGCTAAGAATTTGAGCCAGGCTACTGAGTTCGCAGAGCAGTTATTGGCAATGGATTTGCCGCCAGAAACGCTGTTTAAGAAAACCGAAACGAGCGACGTCGACTCGGACTTACCTGCCACTGCCAAGGACCGATTGGCGTGGTTAGAGCATGCGGGTGTCTGGCAAGCGATGCTGAATGTTGTGGATTTAACTCGAGCCAGCTATCGGACGAATCAAAGCAACCCGCGAGCCTCGCAGGCCGCAGCGGTTCGGCACTTAGCGATTCAGCGAGGCGCCAGCATACGTTCCACACCCATAACTAAATTTAATGTTCAGTGCTTTGTAGAAGCTCGCGCTTTGGCGGTATTAGTGAAATTTGGGAGACTGAATCTCCAACGCTCTGGAGCTATCAACGATTGGGAAAAGTACGTTGAGGAGGCGATCGCCTCGAAGAACGTAGGGAAACTCTGGGATTGTGTACTCGTGATGGAGCCCATGAGCTCGCGGGCGGTTTCGTTCACCGCCGCAGGTGGCATTGAGAAACATGAAGTGAGTGAGCCGGCAATCAATCGGTATGCTGAAGTACTGGATGCACTGGTTGCCTTAGATGAGTCAGCGGCCATTGAGTTAGCGATCAACGACATCGTGGCGCGGCGACAGCTGCAACATCAAATGGCAGATAGAATGAAGCAAGCAGTACCGGTAATGGATGAACGAACACTGTCGAGACTACAGCAGCTGATCCGGCAGGTTGACCAGCGCGATGCTGCGATGGCACTGGCGGGACACGTAACATTGGCTGTTGAGTTGATGCGATTGCAACGGGGGCACGAAGGTCAACAGCTGCTTGAAAATTCGTTGGCGGCAGTAACAGACATTTCTCAACTGGCTACTTGTGCTAGGCAGTTTGTTGCGAGTGATAGCATGACTCGGCTGGCAACATCACAAATATTGCTGCGAGCATTTGCCATTGAGCTGGAGACGGGCAACGAGAGCAATGATTTGGCGTTTGCAATCTCCTCATTTCGCAATGCCGAGCTAACGGGTGACTCGCAGTCGCAGGACTTGATGTTCGAGATGATTCGGCTTCAGTCTAAACATGTTGAAGAACTTTCGGCGGAACAATTATTCACCGATTCGCGATCGAATGAATCGAGAAGAGCCTATCGCAACTTTCGCAAATCGCCAGCGGCGATCCCGGATCGGTCATCGCTACTATCCGCAAGTTTAAGAGCCGCCTTGATCGATTCCGCGCCCAATGAGCTGACCGGATTCATTGTGAACTTGAAATCGGACGATTCGCTAACTCCATCCGAGCAAATTGTGAGAAGTTTCGCTGCGAGCGTCGCGCATGCGATTCTCAACAATCCCGACAGGGCGTTAGCTCTATTGAAGGAAGCGAAAAAACAACCTATTGCAACTGAGATTGTGAGTCTGTTTGAAGTCTGGTTGCTGGTAGCTAACCAACGGCTCGAAGAAGCTCGCGATGTGCTCAACCAGATCGAGCCGCCCAATGGAGCGATTCTTCGAGAATGCGAGTTATGGAAAATGGATCTTGGCTCAAAGCTTGGCAACAGAGAGGAAGCTCAAAGGGCCGCGCGGGCACTGGCGAAATTACCGCTGTCAGTGCATGAAAGCGCCGACGTTGCTAGGATCCTCAATCAGTAGCAAAACCGTATAGGGGATGCTCGCTAATTCCGGATGATTCGAAAAGCAGACAGTATGCGGATTGCAATTGTGGAATCGGTGACTGATAGTATGTCTATCCAACACATCACGCGAGTTCTGGCGTCGAGAAATGAAGATCACAGCCCTTACTATCTCTCTGGTCAGCCTAGTCTGCTACTGCCTGACTGTCAGCATGGTGAGACTGTTGGCTGATGACGGAGCGCCGTCCCGTCAGGACTCCACAGTGCATGAGGTAACGTATAAGGCTGACATTCAGCCGCTGCTTCAGGCCAAATGCGGCAATTGTCATGGGGAAAAAACTCGCAAAGCCGATTTGAATCTGACGACTGCGGCCTCAACGGCGCGAGGTGGCGAAAGTGGCCCGGGTATTGTTCCAGGAGTCCCCAGTGAGAGTCTTCTTTATGAGAAAATTTATAATGGTGAGATGCCACCGGAAGATCAAGGTCGTCTAAGTAAAGCCGAAATCAGTCTTGTCGAGCGATGGATTCTGAGCGGCGCGATGATGGGCGACGATCAAGAAATGGGAACTGTGTCGTCGACTCCCAATCAGCACGATGTTGTGCCGATTATGCTGCGACGCTGCGCAGCCTGCCATGGACGGCATCAACAATTAGCCGGTCTGGATTTACGTAACAAAGCGGGGATGTTGAAGGGCGGTAAATCAGGGCCCGCCATCGTTCCTGGAAAACCCGAGGAGAGCTTGCTTATTAAGCGGGTGCATGCCGGTGAAATGCCGCCCCTCGAACGACTTGTCGAGGTCAGTGTCAAGCCTATCGAACCTACAGAAGTCGAAACTCTCGTGAAGTGGATCGCGGCAGGTGCACCTGAAATGGAGGTTGAACCGGACGTGGCCACGACTCGGGGCGATCCACTTGTCAGCGATGAAGATCGCGACTTTTGGGCGTTTCGTTCTCCACAACCCGTGAGAGTACCGGAGATTCAGAACCAGCCGCGTATTCGCAACGAAATTGACGCTTTCATCTTTCTGAAGCTCGAAGCCTCCGGACTTGCGTTCAACGCAGAGGCCGATCGCTTGACATTGATTCGCCGCGCAACATTTGACCTAATTGGATTGCCGCCTGAGCCCGCCGCTGTAGCCGCGTTTCTCGCTGACGATGATCCGCGCGCTTACGAATCACTGATTGACCGACTGCTCGATTCGCCGCGTTATGGTGAGCGCTGGGGACGTTATTGGCTGGATTTGGCTGGCTACGCGGACTCCGAAGGAAAGCGCGAACAGGATCTGCCGCGTCCTTACGCCTGGAGATTCCGCGACTATGTCATTCGATCCTTCAATGAAGACAAACCCTTCGATCGATTTTTGCTCGAACAAATTGCTGGCGACGAACTGGCGGATTACGAAAACGCTTCCGAGATTACCCCGGAGATCTACGATAACCTGGTAGCGACGGGTTTCCTGCGGATGACTCCCGATGGGTCGTGGGCTAATATCACTGGCTATGTTCCCGATCGCATCGATGTTATGGCGGATGAGATCGACGTGCTCGGTTCTGCCGTCATGGGATTGACTCTGAAGTGTGCGCGTTGTCACACACACAAATTCGATCCGATTCCTCATCGCGACTACTACCGCCTGGTAGATATCTTTAAGGGCGCTTACGACGAGTACGCATGGCTCAAGCCCGATATACATCCTGGCATCGGGCCGGTCAGCCAGGATGTGATTGGAGGACGACTTCTTCCCTTCGTTACCACGCCTGAGCGACAAGCGTGGGAGCGCCACGAAGCGAAGATCGACGCTGATCTCGCTGCTGCTAAAGCCAAGTCAGAACCCGAAGATCGCATCCGCGGACTGGAGGCCCAGCGACAGTCGCAGCCGCGAGTTCAAGCGTTATGGGATCGAGGTGATCCGTCGCCAACCTACATCTATCGTCGTGGTGATGCGTTGAGTCCCGGTGGTTTGGTCGGTCCCGGTGTTCCGTCGGTGCTGACGGATGGACGTACGCCGTTTGTTGTGTCGCCTCCTTGGCCGGGCGCGAAACAAACGGGGCGTCGGCTGGCGTTTGCTCGCTGGCTGATTCAACCAGACCATCCGTTGACGGCGCGGGTTCAGGTCAATCATATATGGAAGCATCATTTTGGTAGGGGGATTGTTAAAACGCCGGGCAATTTTGGAAAAGCCGGCATGCCGCCGACTCATCCCGAACTGCTCGACTGGCTCGCGCGCGAGTTTGTTCAGCATGGCTGGAGCTTGAAGGCAATGCACCGACTGATGATGACGAGTTCGACCTACCGACAAAGTTCGGTCGTACCGCAGAGACTCGGAGAATTCGATCCTCTGAATTCACTGTATTCGCGAATGCCCATGGTGCGGCTCGATGCGGAAGCGCTCTACGATTCTCTGCTGCTGGTTGCCGGTCGTCTGGACGGAACACCATTTGGCCCGGCAGACTCTGTGCAGACACGTGCAGATGGCCTGGTAACTCCGACCGGCACCGAGCGTGGTTGGCGTAGGCTGATCTACGTTCAGCAACTGCGTAAACGGCTGGCCACACATCTGGAGAGTTTTGATTTCCCACAGATGAATCCCAACTGCATCGAACGTCGCGATTCGATGGTCGCGCCGCAGGCACTGCATTTGATGAATAATGGTATGGTCTTTGAACTGGCGGAGAACTTTGCTACTCGAGTCCTACAGGACGCCGGTGCGGATACCCTAAAGCAAATTGAATGGGTCTATCAGATCGGGTTGAGCCGACCACCCAACGACCAAGAAAAGCAGATCGGCCTAGAGACCTTGAATCAACTTCAGACGGATTGGCGGAATCAACTCGGCGTAAATGAGCATCCGACTGCGTCGACATTACAATTGAAGTCCTTGACCGCCTATTGTCATGCAATCATGAATTCTGCGTCGTTCCTGTTTGTGGATTGAGTGAAAAGCAATGTCGCTTCAATATGAAATTCATCGCCAGTGCTGTCAGCCGATGACCCGCCGTAGTTTATTTCAGAGTGTTTCCGGCGGACTGTGCGGAGCCGCGTTGGCTCAGCTTCTAGGATCGAGTGGATTGGCAGCGGAAAATTCACCGCCGTCGAATTTAGAAGCGCGCTTGCCACACGTCGAACCGAGAGCAAAATCGGTCATTCATTTGTTTATGAATGGTGGGCCGAGCCAGATGGATTTGTTTGATCCAAAGCCCGAACTCAACGCGCACCACGGTGAAAAATATTTTGATCGGATCGCTGGCGAAGTCGAAAACCCACAAGCGGCGGGAGCGTTAATGCGGAGCCAATACAAATTCGCTCAGCATGGTCAATGTGGGATGTGGATGTCGGACGCTTTGCCTAACCTGTCACGACAAGTCGATGATATCGCCATGATTCGCTCCATGTTTACGACGAGCATTACGCATGAACCAGCCATCTATATCATTCAGTCAGGAAAAATGAGTCCCGGACGTCCGACTCTCGGTTCATGGGCCGTTTACGGGCTTGGATCCGAATGCCGAGATCTGCCTGCGTACATCGTGCTGGATGACCCGCTCGGTTTGCCCGTCAACGGTGTTGAAAACTGGGATGCAGGATTCTTGTCGCCCATGTTTCAGGGGACTCGTTTCCGTTCAAGTGGCGCTCCAGTTTTGAATTTGCGGCCCGATGTTGAACGTCCCACAGAAGTCGTGAAGGTCGAGCGAAAACTGCTGTCTCGATTAGACGAATTGCATCAGGCACAGCGGCCAGGACAGTCCATTTTGGCGGCGCGCATCGCCAGTTATGAACTGGCCGCGAGGATGCAGATTTCGGCCAGCGATGCTTTGGATCTCTCGCAGGAGACCCAAAGCACGTTAGACCTGTATGGTATCGGGCGTGAACCCACGGACTCCTATGGTCGCCGGTGCCTCATGGCGCGTCGATTAGTCGAACGGGGCGTTCGCTTCGTTCAGCTTTTCGTCAACGGCAATCTTTGGGATCATCACACCGGTCTGCTCAGCGGTTTGAAGTCGTGCTGCGAGCGAACGGACCTTCCGATCGCCGGGTTGCTTCGCGACTTGAAACAACGAGGGCTGTTCGATAGTACTCTTGTCGCCTGGGGAAGCGAATTCGGGCGACTGCCTATCGCGCAGCTTCCGCCCGATAAAGACGACCGCAACGCAGGCCGCGATCACAACAAGAACGCCTTTAGCGTGTGGCTGGCGGGAGCTGGAATTCAAGGGGGAGTCACCCATGGCTCGACCGATGAATTGGGGCTGAACGCGGTCGAAGATCGTGTTAGCGTGCCAGACTGGCACGCGACAATGCTACACTTGCTAGGCCTCGACCATAACCAGTTGTTCGTTCTTGACAACGGGCTCAAAGAGAAACTCACAGGTGTTGTTGAAGCTCGAGTCGTAAAGGAAATTTTGAAATGATCATTGTCGACACAAGGCCACATAACACGCTTAGGGTTATGTCCACACGTTTAACGTTCAGGCCAAGAATCCTAGTTAGATTGATGCTGAGTGCGCTCAGTTGGACCTATGCTTGCAACTGGAATTTGTTGGCCACCGAACCAATCAGCGCGGTTGCGTTCGAAGACAAGGCGATTCTATCAGACGGCAGTGTGTTGGAGCTGATCTTTACTCGACAAGCAAAACTCAACAGTGGCCTGACCGAAGGGCCTGCGGTCGCGCCGGACGGCAGTATCTATTTCACTGACATGCCGTTTGGAAATGATAACGGGATGATACTTCGTTTTGATCCGAAAACTAGCCAAACGACGGTGTTTACAAATAACTCAGGCAAATCAAACGGACTGGCATTTTTGCGGGACGGTTCTGCGGTGTCTTGTGACGGAGCCGACGGAGGTGGTCGCCGACTCGTGCGTTGGAATCTTCAAACGCACGAAGGTACGACCCTAGTGGATCGATTCCAGAGCAAGCGTTTCAATTCACCGAACGATTTAGTCGTAGATCTCAAGGGCCGCATCTATTTTACAGATCCCCGCTATGGTGGAACCGAGCCGCGTGAACTTCAGCATGAAGCCATTTATCGGCTAGATGTCGATGGCAAGGTGCTCGAGATTACCAAGGAAGTTGAAAAGCCGAATGGCATTGTGCTGAGTCCAGATCAAAAAACGCTGTACGTCGGCGACCATAACAATGGCGGTAACCGATTGAAACCGACCGATCCAGAACCGAAGCGGGGCGCAATGAAGATCTATGCCTTTCCCTTAAATGCCGAGGGTTTGGTGAGTGGCCCTCGCAAAACACTGGTGGATTTTGGAACTGAAAATGGTTGCGATGGAATGACGGTCGATTCACAGGGTAACCTTTATGCCGCCTGTCGCAGTTTGGCTCGGCCTGGCATCTTGGTTGTGGATCCGGCGGGACACGAGTTGGCCTTTGTGGAAACAGGACCCAAGAATCAACAAGGGTTGTTTGACGACTGGAAAGGAATTCCGAGTAACGTTGAATTTGGAATCGGCGACGACGCTCATTCGCTCTATGTCACCATCGACAAATCCCTATATCGCCTTAAAGTCAAGACTCGCGGGTTTCATCCACACTTGGAGACAAAATGACTGAGCCGATTACACCGACTACCCATGCGGGAGCGCTGAATCGCGAAACTCTCACAGGCGGAATGACCCCCACCGAACCTATAACGCGGCTTAGCGACTTGTCGGCTCAGCAGTGGAAGTCGGGTATCGCGGCTTGGTTGGGCTGGCTGTTCGATGGCCTGGACATGCACCTCTATGTGCTCGTGGCCACTCCTTTTGTGGCGCAGTTACTTCATGCGAATCAAAAGGACCCGGTTGTCGGATATTACAGTTCGTGGATTCAGGCGTCGTTTCTGATTGGATGGGCCCTCGGCGGCAGCTTCTTTGGGCGGATCGCCGATCGGTTGGGACGCAGTCGAGCGTTAATGTTGACCATCCTAACTTACGCTTTGTTTACGGGGATGTCGTTCTTCGCCCAGACGTGGTGGCAGTTGCTGGTCTTTCGTTTTTTGGCAGCGTTGGGCATTGGAGGAGAGTGGGCAGTGGGTGCGTCGCTATTGTCGGAGACCTGGCCGCGGCGCTGGCGACCATGGATGGCGGCGGTTTTGCAGACGGGTGTTAATCTGGGCGTCATGCTGGCGGGGCTGACAATTTACCTACTGGCCGACTATCCCGAACGATCGGTCTTTCTGGTGGGAATATTACCAGCCTTGTTGGTGTTATGGATTCGCCGCGCTGTGCCGGAACCAGAAGAATGGCATGCGGCGCGCCGCGATTCATCGCATGTGCAGCCGCCCTTTCTGGATTTGTTCCGAGGCTCTATCCGCCGCACAACATTGTTGACAACAACTGTCTGTGGACTGTCGCTCACTGCACATTGGGCGTTTATGTTCTGGTACTTGCAGCATGTGCGCAATCTGCCTGAGTTGAACGATTGGAGCGTCGCAGAAAAAAGCCAACTGGTTGGTCGCTTCATCTGGCTAGTCATGTTGAGTTCGATCGCTGGAAACTTCCTAGCAGCATCGATCGCAAGGTGGTTGAAGTATCGAGTTGCAATATCTGGACTTTGCGTCGCGTATTTTATCTCGATGTTTGCAACCTATTGCGTAGCCCGTGACCATCACAGTTTATGGTATGGCTTCGCCGCCATTGGCCTGTGCCAAGGAGTTTTTGCACTATTTACCATGTACCTACCGCCTTTATTTCCCACGCTACTCCGCACAACTGGCGCAGGTTTCTGCTACAACATTGGCCGGATTGCGGCAGGCTTGGGAACCGTCTTCTTTGGGTTGTTTTCGAAAGTCGGCGATTACCGTTTGGCGTTATTTTATGCCGGTTTTTTGTTCCTTCCCGCTGCCGCATTCGCGTGGATGTTGCCGGAACCACAGGACCAAGATTCCACCGACTTGACACTGACTGATTGAAAGGGCCCAACGGGCGATGAATGTTCAACCGAAACCCTCTGCCGCAGCTTGCCAGCCAGTGGGCTGGTATCGTTTCCTAGCCGACGATTGTTGGGCAAGGGTGCCCTTCGGGTGGACTTGGACCGAAGTCACGGCGGTCGCCGTTGATTCGCAGAACCGCGTTTTCGTATTCAATCGCGGTGATCATCCTGTAATGGTATTCAGTCGCGAGGGATTGTTTTTGACGTCGTGGGGAGAAGGTGTTTTCGCAAGACCACACGGGATCACCATCGGGCCGGATGATTGCGTGTATTGCACCGACGATCTTGACCACACGGTGCGCAAGTTCACGCCTGACGGTCGATTGCTGATGACACTCGGTACAAGTGGTCGACCTGCAGATACCGGTGCAACCAGCATTGACTTTCGCACCATTCGACACGCTGGACCACCTTTTTATTTTCCTACAAACGCCGCGATCGGACTGAAGGGCGAGATCTTTGTCACCGATGGTTACGGAAATGCGCGCGTTCACAAGTTTGCGGCGGACGGAAAACTGTTGCTGTCGTGGGGTCAGCCGGGGGTCAGCCCGGGACAGTTTCGCGTGCCGCATGGAATTGCCATTGATCGACAGGGGATCGTCTATGTGGCTGATCGGGAAAACAGTCGCATACAGTTGTTTTCTCCCGACGGTGAGTTTCTGGAAGAGTGGTCAAACCTCGCGCGTCCGTGTCAAATTGATATTGATAGGGACGGCAATGTCTATGTAGCTGAACTGGGTTACAAGGCCGGAATGTGGCCGGGCACGTCCGCGCCAGCGGATGCCACGGGCGGTCGGGTGAGCGTCTTTGACCCGCGGGGCCAGCTACTGGCGCGCTGGGGTGGGGGGCAGAATCCCACTGCGCCGGGCGACTTCTTCGCGCCGCATGATATTCGCGTCGATTCGGTTGGTGACATCTATGTGTCTGAAGTGGTCATGTCGGCCGGAGGAAATCGTGGACTTGTGGCGCCGGATTGTCATAGTCTTCAGAAATTCACGCGCCAAGAACACTCGCAATGATCCGCTGGGTACTGGTCACTCGTATATCAAAATTAGGATGACGTCATGAAGGCCTGGAGGTTTTACGGATTCGGCGATTTTAGACTCGATGAGATTCCGGTCCCGGCAATTCTGCCGCGACATGTATTGGTCGAACCGCTCTGTGTACAACCGAGCGTTACAGAAGCGCAGCTCGCATTTGGTATCCCCACGCTAGCTTACGATCGAGTCAAGCAGCGACTGGCAAACGAAGCGCCGATTCAGTTATTTGGCCACGAGTTCTGCGCGCGGATCGTGGAACTCGGTCCAAGCGTACAAGGTTTTAATATCGGCGATCGAATCGCTGCCCGAGCGAAGCTGCCGTGCGAGAAGTGTCCGTTGTGTCTGTCTGAACGAAGTTACCTTTGTCGCAAAGGGCCCGTGATCGGCTTTGACCAGCCCGGGTGTTTTAGTGAAGTCGCTCTGTTGCCGGAAATTGCCTTAGTCCGTGTAGACGAATGTATCTCCGACAGCCAAGCTGCCTGTCTGCAATCGTTGAGCGATAGCGTCGCGGCGGTCGAAACGGCCAATATCCAGATCGGAGATTCTGTAGTGATCTTCGGTCAAGGAAGTATGGGGCTGGAGTGCATGCAAATTGCGCGCATCAGTGGAGCCGGCAGGATAATTACGGTGGATGTCCGCGAGGAATCGTGTCGCATTTCAAAGGAATTGGGAGCGGATTTTGCGCTGAACAGTCGCCAATGCGACGTCATTGCTGCCGTGCGCGACCTCACCGAAGGCAATGGTGCTGACATTGCATTTGAGTGCGCTGGGGGAAGTCCCAAACAGGGCATGGCCGGTACGGAAACCGTGCGACAAGCAGTAGAGGCTGTCCGATCGGGCGGTAAGATCATCGGCGTCTCCTGGTTCGGTGCACCGCTCGAATTGAATATCGATCTGCTTCGAGAACGCAGCCTGCGATACTTGTTCCCGGACATCAGCACGAAGGCTCACTTGGAACACACAGTTCGCCTTGTGGCTTCTGGTCGCGTGCATTTGAATTCCACCATTACGCACCGGTTGTCGGGAATAGAATCCGTTCC
>JANLQO010000490.1:0-19369 GCA_031367855.1 Planctomycetia bacterium
GCCAACAAGCAAACAGAAACTGCAACGCGAAGCATCATTATGCACCTGATCTCTTAGAATCCGAAATTTGGATCCAAAACGTGAAGTGAAATCCAACTAAAACGAAAAAAGGTCGAACTGGGCTCGACCATGAATATTGTAATGCATTCAGCTTTGAAAGTCGCCCAGTCAACTTTCATTTTTTGGCAACCCCACGCGACAAGGAGGGCGGTACGTCCCTGAGTCTGACAAGGGCGAGAATGTTGCCGAAGTTATAATGTTAGCTAACTGGAATACTCTCCAGGGCGTTGATTCGACTCGCTGAAGTCAAGCGGCGTTGCTATGCGAGGTGGTTGATGAAGCTATTTACTTCGGTCGCCGTTTTCCAAACTGTCCAGGCGTTGGCACGCCCTATGTGAATCGAACCCACACACTTCGATACACTGGCCTTGCTTTACCCAATCGCTGAACGCTGTTGGGCAAAGCAAGCCAGTGGCACACGAAACCAAAATACGCAACTTTAGAACGTGCGAGTTCTGGCTGCCGTTGCAACCCCGAAGTTGAATTGTGTTGATCTAGTGTTTACATTTTTAGCGGAGTCCCAATCATCGGCAGAAGCAATTGAAACTATCACTCTAAGAAAAGAGCCAATGAGATTGCAGTCCGCAACAGATAAAAAAATCGGCCGGCATGCGTCAACGCACTCCGACCGATCCAAAATTCAAGTTGCACAAAACACTCGTCATTCGCTACAGCTGTTGCACCACCGATGGCTTTCAGCCTTTTGGCGATCTAAGTCTTTGCCGAGGAATTAGTTATCAGTACCTGCAGTGGTCTCGCCGCCGACGGCGGAACCCATAGAGCCCCAAACACCCCAGTAGGATGGGCCGGTATAGTGGCGAGTGTTTGAATCATTTGGAGGAACTGGCACTACAAACGCAGGATTTCCTGCGTCAATGGTCTCGGCGACAAATTTAACCGAGCCGTCGCACATGGCAACGTTTACGCCGCCAGTGTGATGGCTGCTAGCGGTTGGCATAGCATTACCTTCCGCGTTGTCGTTCGAACATGTCGGGCCGTTAGGAGGCAGAATCGTGAAGAAGCAAGTGTAGGCGTTTAGCGAATCACCCCAGCGGCGGCCTTTGCCCCAACCCGTGTCGTCCCAAGTGTATTGCAGCGACGATGCAACTAAAGTCCGATTTGGGCCTTTTGCGCTCAAGCAAAGTGAGGGAGTGAATGCTCCGCCGACTGGGCCAATCAGGTTGCGGGCGGTGCCTTCGATTAGGCTGTCGCCTCCAGAGGTGCCGTTGGTACGACCGATGGCCAACTCGGACAACATGATCGTGTTTGTGGAACCGTCTTTGATGCTGGCAAAGGTCCCAGCGCCACGTTCACCGTTCGAAAACGCTCCACGCCATTCCCAGTCGCCCGAATTCAGGTAGAGGTCACCACGATTGCAAACATAGTTTGTAGGCTTGACGTCCGAAGCTTGTGTTTGAACGCGATCCGATGGGCAACGGAAGGTCGGAATATTTGCCTTAAATGGGCTCGGATTCGCTGGATTTGAACCTGCATCGCCGAAATTCCATGGTCGTCCCCCGGCCAGTGCAAACGGGGTGATTTGATTGTAAATCGCCGGTTGCTCAATGAATGGTAGGAGTCCGCATAGATAACTTAGACGCTCGTAGCTGTTGCCGCTATTGAGCTTGTTTTTCCAAATGAGATCATGGGAAGCCGCCGTGAATCTCTTATTCACGTCATGGCAATTGTGCATGGCGAGAGCCAAATTGTGCAAGTTGTTGCTGCACTGCATTCGCCGGGCTGCTTCGCGAGCCGCTTGAACGGCAGGAAGTAGGAGGCCGACAAGAATTCCAATAATGGCGATTACGACTAGCAATTCCACTAGCGTAAAACCAACCCTAACGGACGTTTTTTTCACATTAGACTCCGAAAAAAAGAACAAAAGGAAAAGGTTGCACAACGCGCGCAACCGAAACTCACCGAAAGCAATATAGTTTCAGTCGAAAAAGTAATCAACTGATGCTACCTGCAGATGGCAGAATTCAGCCCAGAAAAGTGGGCTTAAATGCGAGTTTTTTCCCCGTTAGCTATCTTCCGAGTCCTAAAACCTAAGGTTTTCACAGCACGTTCACTCGAACAAACTAATTAGTGGTGATTCTCCTTTATGCTTGCGTGTAAATTGGGGTCTATAGACAATTTGGATTAGTCCCAGCAAAAAAGCCGTATTACCGACCTTTTTGCTGGCAGAATATGCTGGGCCTTAATATTAATTATCACTAGTACCTGCAGTGGTCTCGCCACCGATGGCCGAACCCATTGCACCCCAAACACCCCAGTAGGATGGGCCAGCGTAATGGCGTGTGTTGGAGTCGTTCGGCGGAACCGGAACCACAAACGCTGGATTTCCTGCATCAATGGTCTCGGCGACAAACTTGACCGAACCATCGCACATGGCAACGTTTACGCCGCCGGTGTGATGGCTGCTAGCGGTTGGCATCGCGTTGCCTTCAGCGTTGTCGTTCGAACAGGTTGGACCGTTAGGTGGCAAAATCGTAAAGAAGCAGGTATATGCATTTAACGAATCACCCCAGCGGCGGCCTTTACCCCACCCGGTATCATCCCAGGTGTATTGCAGGGACGAAGCCACCAAAGTCCGATTGGGGCCTTTTGCACTCAAGCAAAGGGACGGAGTGAATGCTCCGCCAACTGGGCCAATCAAGTTGCGAGCAGTGCCTTCGATCAGACTGTCGCCGCCGGAGGTGCCGTTGGTACGACCGATTGCCAACTCGGACAGCATAATCGTGTTGGACGAACCGTCTTTAATGCTTGAAAAAGTACCCGCACCGCGCTCACCGTTCGAGAAGGCACCACGCCACTCCCAGTCACCTGAATTCAAGTAAAGATCGCCGCGATTGCAAACATAATTGGTTGGCTTTGCGTCGCTGATCTGAGTTTGAACGCGATCAGAAGGACAACGAAAAGTCGGAATGTTTGACTTCCATGGGCTCTCAACTACTGGGTTTGTACCACGATCATTGACGGTCCATGGGCGACCACCCGCAAGTTCGTAGGGGGCAATACGATTATAGGTCGCTTGCTGCTCAATAAACGGCAAGAGCCCGGTCAGGTAGCTTAGTCGCTCGTAAGCATTGCCATTATTCAGCTGGGCTTTCCAGTACAGGTCATGCGAGGACGGGGTGAACCGCTTGTTCGTAGAATGGCAATTGTGTTGCGCAAGGGCTAGTTGTTTCAAATTGTTACTGCACTGCATGCGCCTGGCCGCTTCTCGTGCCGCCTGCACAGCAGGTAGCAATAAACCCACTAAGATGCCGATGATGGCAATCACCACGAGCAATTCCACCAGCGTAAAAGCTGGCCGAAAATTTCGCTTCATTAGATTCTCCTTAAGATTGGAAATAAAAGAACTAAAACTTAACAACTTAATTAGATCCACATCGCTAGAAGCGGAATAACCGCACTAAAATTGTAACCGTATTCAAACTCGTGGTCAATAGTTTCATAACAATTCGAACAGCTTGTAATTTTGTTTATATCTATTTGGTTACAATACTCCACCCTTAGGTGGAGAATTGCAACCGGCTTTTACCCTCACATTGGGTGAGAAGCCGCTCGATTGCTTCTTAAATAAATGTAGGCGAGTCGCTCCGCGACTCGCCTGAAGTGGCTCCGAGTTGCGGCTCCGAGTTGCGGAGCAACTCGGCCACGTTGCAAGAAATCTTAACTTCGTACGCTCCGCAACTAGGCTTTGTCTCAAAAGTGGTCTGACCCTCTCCGGGCATGTTCTTTTGTCAGGGATTTTGCATGCCCTCCAAAGGGTCAGACCCCTTTTGAGACAAAGCCTAGTGCTAGAATAGAAATAGGGCTTCCATTTCCGGTCTAACTCGCAAGCTGGCACGGCATTGATAACTTTATGGCGACAAAGAAAGCGAAGAAGGCTACCAAGAAGCCGAGCGAGCCAAACGCACAAACGCAAACCCCATCACAGCTCGCAACGCCTGGAAGTGCATGGATGTTGTGGGGGGGCGTAATTGCTTCTTCGCTAGTAGTCATCGCAGTTTTCTGGCTCTACCCAGATAGCAAGTCTGAAATAGCTAAACGGGCACAAACGGCTCCACCGCAGGATAGCCGACCGTCCGAGCTGGGAGATTCCCCGCTCAGGATCGCCGCCGCGACTCAGACAACTATTCCCACGGTAACCCCCACCGCTTTCGCGCTCCCGTCCAAGCCGCGAACGATTGACACGAAGACCGAGCAGGATCGACTGTTGGCAAAGGTGGAAAAATTGGTTGTCGACTATCCGCAAAGCGCCGATGCAATGCACATCGCTGCGATCACTTATTCCGAATTGCTACAAACCGACAAAGCCGCCACTTTTTTTAAGAATTCCCTTGCGCTCGATAATCGCTCGCCCCAAGTCTTGGTCGACTACGCGCGACTACTGCTTCAGACTGGCCAACAGCAAGCCGCTGTGGACCTACTGGAACCGGCTGCCATTTCGATTGGCAGTGCAGCCATTATCGATACGCTTGGAAACGCTTACATGCAGATCGGCGAACTCGAGAAAGCCGCCGAAACGCTCGACGCCGGAGCAAAGCGACTACCCAACGATTCTGCGCTACGACTAAGGTTGGCGCAAGTTCAATTGCAACTCCAGCAATTTGAAGGTGCTGAAAAAAACGCTCGCGCCGCGATTGACTTGGGGAGGGCCGACAATGCAGCCTTTACCGCACTTGCATCAGCTCTCATCCGCTTGGGACGTCGGGAAGAAGCCCTGGAAATCCGTGGAAAAACAGTTTCCGTAAAGCCACAAGCGGAAGCCAATGACGAGCAGTATAAGCAGTCGTTTCAGCAGTTCGCGGCACACACCTACGGGCTGGTCGCTGGTGTCTATCAAGCCAACCGGCAGCCAGCAGCCACGGAAGAATTGCTAATGGAATCGCTAGCCCTCGATCCGAATGCAGCGAACAATCTGCTGGCCTTGGGCGATATGCTGTACAAGCAACAGCGGGCTGAACAGGCGATACAGGTTTATCAACGGCTCGTTGAAGTTCAACCTGAGAATTTATTTAACTACAACAATTTGGCCAGTCTGGCGGTTTCGATCGGCAACGTGCCTCTGGCAGAAGATTCCTTGCGTCGCGCGGCGAACGCCGATCCGACTGGCAACGCCACGCTTCGACTAGCCGACTTTCTGCTGCGACTGGGTAATTCTGCTGAAGCGTCGAGGCAAGCCGAAGCTGCCGTCGCGTTGCTGGGGAATGCCGACGCGTACATTATTTGGATCTCGGCGTTGAAGGCGGATGGTAAAACTGCGGCCGCCCTGAGTGCCTTGCTCAAAGCTCGCGAGACCCTTCCCGGCGACGATCGCCTTAAGAACATTCAATTGTAGAGAGAGCTCATGCAAAATTGCTCACTACTACGTCAAACCATGCTGCTGTGCGTCTTCCTTTGCATGCCCCTGTCCGCCCAAGACAAGTTTCAGTTTGCCGATGCGACTGCTGCCTCGAAGTTGCTTTTCACGCACGACGATGGTGACCCGCGCGATCAGGGTCTGCTCCCCAGTATGATGGGCAGCGGTTTGGCGACATTCGACTACGATAACGACGGCCGCATCGATGTCTACTTCCTGAATGGCAGCCCGCTTGAACCCGCAACTACGGCTGCCGCAAAACCGACTAGTGTGCAACCCACGCAGGCGCTTCTGCGCAACGTCGGCAACGGACAGAACGCTACATTCATCAATGTTTCTACCTTCAGTCATACCGACTTACGTTCCTTCGGTCTCGGGATTGCGGTCGCGGACTACGACAATGATGGCTTCGCCGATGCGGCGCTCTCAAACTTCGGCTCCGTAAGTTTGCTGCACAACAACGGTGACGGTACGTTTGACGACGTCAGCACCGCAGCCGGCTTGAACCATTCCGGAGTAGCCTTTGGTGCTGGGATTGCGTTTCTCGACGTTGAGAACGATGGCGATGTCGACTTGTATGTAGCCGACTACGTCGATTTTACGATCGAGCGATTTAAGTCGCTCGCACAGCGTTCTTATCCCTATCCACCGGGCCCCGAGCAATTTGAACATCGCGCCGACCACTTGTTCATCAACGGCGGCGATGGCGTTTTTTTTGACGGCAGCCAAACGGCGGGCATCGCCGCGCATCGCTCGCCCAGTATGGGAATCGTCTGCGGCGACTTTGACAACGATCATGACACTGACATATTCGTCTGTAGCGACGCTCGCCCGAATCTGTACTTTGTCAATGATGGCCACGGCGTATTCAAACAAGATGCGCAGCTGCAAGCGGTCGCGCTGAACGCGCGCGGGATTCCCGTGGGTGCCATGGGCGCCGAAGCTGCCGACCTGGACAATGATGGCGCTGAAGACATTTTTGTCACCACCTACTCAACTCAATTGCCACTCGTATACAAGAACCTTGGCGAGTTTGGTTTTGAAGACATTGCCCTTGCCACTCGGGCTGGACGCGATATCGTTCCCCATGCAAAGTGGGGAGTAGGTGCCGTTGACTTTGATAACGATAGTGACCGCGATTTGATGATCGCCAACGGCCACTTGTTCAAATGGGCTCACGACGTCGAACAATTAACGGACTTCAAAGTTCGCAATACCTTGCTCGCCAATAATGGCAAAGGGATCTTTCGTAACGCCACGGACGAAGCCGGTTCCGGGCTTTCGATTATTGAAAGTTCTCGGGGCCTCGCCTTTGACGATCTCGACAATGATGGCGACGTCGACTGTGTGGTGTCCAATAACGACGCGGCAGCCAATTTCCTCCAGAACAACACGTTGCACCGCAATCACTGGGTCGAATTTCGCGTTATCGGTACTCATTTTAATCGCGACGGCATCGGTGCCAAAGTTACTGTTTACAGTGGCGATCTGATGCAGGTCGCCGAAGTCCACAGCGGCCGTGCTTACCAGAGCCATTACGGCACACGACTGCACTTTGGCCTTGGGGCTCGCACTGCAATTGATCGGGTCACGGTCGATTGGCTCGGACAAACCAGCGAGTATCGCAACCTCGACATCGACAGAATTCATGCACTCCGAGAATGATGGCTTGGGGCTGTTTGCCACGTGTCTGTACCAATCGCTAGGACGGACGCTAGAATTGTCAGGCGGCGCGTGGCTTGGGTTGCGAAAAACGTTCGAGGCGAGGAGACTGCATTGGCAATTGGATTCGGAATAATTGGCTGTGGGATGATTGCAAAATTTCATGCGAGGGCGATCGCTGAGATTGCCGGTGTGAAACTGGTGGCTTGCTATAACCGGACGGCTCCAAAAGCCGAAGCGTTGGCGGAGGAGTTTGGAGGCCAGGCGTACACCGATTTAGACGCGATGTTGGCTCGCGACGACTTGCAAATCGTTACGGTATGTTCGCCTAGCGGAGCGCATATGGAACCAACTGTGGCGGCGGCATGTGCGGGCAAGCATGTGATTGTCGAAAAGCCGCTTGACGTTACTCTGGAACGTTGCGATGCCATGATTCGAGCCTGCGACGAGGCTGGCGTTAAACTGGCAACGATCTTTCCGTCGCGGTTTCATCGCTCCAGCCAGTTGCTTAAGCAAGCGGTCGAAGCGGGACGATTTGGCAAGTTGACGTTAGGTGATGCGTACGTCAAGTGGTTTCGCACTCAGCAGTATTACGATAGCGGTGCGTGGCGCGGGACCTGGCAGTTCGATGGCGGCGGAGCCTTAATGAACCAAGCCATTCATAGCGTCGATCTGCTGCTGTGGTTGATGGGCGATGTGGTGGAAGTTTCGGCCTACACGACGCGGCTTGCGCACGAGCGCATCGAGGTGGAGGATGTAGCCACGGCTACTTTGCGATTCAAAAGCGGTGCGTTAGGCGTGATTGAAGCCACGACCGCAGCTTATCCAGGCACGCTCAAGAAAATCGAAATTGCGGGCTCGCATGGCATGGCGATTTTGGAAGAAGAGGACATCATCAAGTGGGAATTTGCCGAGGCGATTGAGACCGATCAGCGTTTGCGGGAAGAGATGCAGGGGCGCACGAAGACCGGCGGTGGGGCAGCCGACCCTGCAGCGATCGGCCATCAAGCGCACGCGGCGTTATTTCGCAGCTTCTTGGCAGCGCTCGAAGAAAAAACGCCGCCGGCGATCGATGGACGCGAAGGCCGCCGCAGCGTGGAACTGATTCTGGCGATCTACGAAAGCGCGAAAACCGGACGGAAGATCACCTTGCCAATGTGATATTCAGCGTAGGGTGAGAGGTTAATCGGCGTTCTCACCGTAGCGGAAAACGGTTATCTTGCGCACTCGCGGAGTGGGTGGCTCAACCCCATTTCCCGCACCCGGAGAGCATCACTTGAAAGGAATTGACAGTGGGACACATCAACCGCATCCTCGTAACGGGCGGCGCAGGATTTCTGGGATCGCATTTATGCGAACGCTTGGTGGCAGAAGGGCACGATGTCATTTGCCTGGACAATTTTTTCACTAGCCAAAAAACCAACGTAGTTCATCTGCTGGGAAAACCGAATTTTGAACTGATCCGACACGACGTGACACTCCCTATTTTCTTGGAAGTGGACCAGGTCTATCACATGGCCTGTCCAGCCGCTCCGGGGCACTACCAGTTCAATCCGATCAAAACGATCAAGACCAGTGTGCTTGGGTCGATCAACATGTTGGGTATGGCCAAACGCTGCGGCGCGAAAATTCTCTTGGCAAGCACATCGGAAGTTTACGGCGATCCGGAAGTGCATCCGCAACCGGAATCCTACCGCGGCAATGTCAATCCGATCGGCACTAGAGCTTGTTACGATGAGGGCAAGCGAGTCGCAGAGACGCTGTTCATGGATTATTACCGTATGAACAAAGTGAACATTCGCATCGTGCGGATCTTCAACACCTACGGTCCACGCATGCATCCGTACGATGGTCGCGTCGTTTCGAACTTTATTCGCCAAGCGTTAACGGGGCAGGATATTACCATCTTTGGCAACGGAAATCAGACTCGTTCGTTCTGCTATCGCGATGACTTGGTGGAGTGCATTGTGCGGATGATGAATGGTCCCGATAGTTTTGTAGGCCCGGTAAACATTGGTAATCCCGGCGAGTTCACGATCCGCGAGTTGGCGGAGTTAGTAATCGAGCTGACAGGTGCAAAAGTGAAACTCGTCGACCGTCCATTACCCGCCGATGATCCAACGAGGCGCCGGCCGGATATTTCCTTGGCAAAGAAGCACTTCGGTTGGCAGCCGCAAATCACCTTGCGCGAAGGGCTGATCAAAACCATTGATTGGATGCGTGGGATCGACCTCACGCATTACCGACCGCCAACTCCCAATTATGTTTCATAACGCCTCAGCGACTACTTCACTAGCTTGACTTCCCAGTGATGTTTTAGGGGCATTGCGAGCGCTTGGATTTCCGCTTGTTTCTCGTCGATCAGCTGCTTTCGCTTGACGAGTTCTTTGGGTTTGCGTTCGGCTGCGGCGTCGGCTAGCCAATCAGGAATGCTAGCCAGGATCACGCCTCGAAACCGACTATGAACAATCGCGTTCTTGGCCGTGATTGCGTCGGCGACCTTTTGGGCTTGCGTGTAAATCGATCCGACACGAACGTTGCCGAGGTTCACGCCTTTGCTGAGTTCGTCGGCCGAGTGCCTGGCGATTTCCATTCCATCAATGGCAATCGAATAGGTGCCTGCGGCCAAGCCTGGAGTCTTAAGTCCGTACCAGTTGAGATCAGTTAGATTGTTGACATAAGGCAGCAGCGCATCCCAGTCGGAGGTTGTTGGAAATGGCAGCGCTTCGTCGAGTCGATCGAATTCAAGTGAGCCCACTGCACGCTTTACATTGGTCACCTGGCAACGCACTGTCTGCGCCTCGCCTGACTGGGGAATCGTTGCTTCGCTCACCACGGCTGGCGCATTCAGTCCGGTCAAAATGGCATGAGCCATCAACAAGCCGCCGTCGGAATCGGTATGGACGCTATCCGGAAACGGATCGACATTGTCAGCTTTATCGGCGACGAGTTTTTCGAGTGTCGCGCGGGTTGCCGCGTATTGATCGACGAATGGCACTTGGTTCGCAGCGGCGATCTCTTTGAGTGGCGCATAAAATTGTTTTTGCGTTTCGAGGTAAACCAATCGGTCTTTGTTTTTTCGCCAGTCAACAGCATTGGGCGAAATCAATACTGGGCGGACTCCGGCTTCCTTTGCCATCTTCACCATCTTGGTCGTGTTCTCGACGTACGGTTTATGACGATTAGTATCAAAGCCACCGTAGCCACCGTCATTCATACCGAAGTTAATCGTGACAACCGTCGGCTTTTCGTCGAGCACCTGCTGTTGAAATCGGTTCGCACCGCCCGTCGCTGTGTCGCCTCCGATCCCCGCGTTCATGAAGGAGAGTTTCCAAGCCGGAAAGCGCGTCGCCAAATAGAGTTCGATGTCGCTTGAATACTGATATTGCTCGGTGATACTATCGCCCAGGAACATCACGCGATCGCCTGCCTTGAACGGAAAGGCCTCTTGTGCGGAGAGTGTTTGGCATAAAGCAATCGCCAGCGAAAAAGCGACAACCAAGCGGACGGAGATTTTCATGGGTGGGCTCGCAATGTGAGGTGGGAGGGGAGGATACTAGCGGTCATTGTAACTGACAGACGGATGAATGCCCATTTGGCGTGCAAGGTAGGGTGGGTTGTGGAACGAAACCCTCCAAGCTCGCTGAATGAACCTCCGTTCGATACCGACGCAATGCTTCGGGTGCTAAATGCTGGGTCTCGTACCTCGACCCAGCCTACGGAATGCTTGTTACTGAAGCGTTAGTGCTTGGTCCAAATCGGCGATGAGATCATCATAATCTTCTAAACCGACGGACAGTCGAATGAGGCTGTCGCTGATGCCGGCCTTCGCTCGGGCTGTGGCGTCGTAGCTAGCGTGGGACATCGTGGCAGGTTGCTCGATCAGCGACTCGGCGGCCCCTAGGCTGACCGCGAGCGCAAACAGCTTGGTTGATTTGACAATGCGTCTGGTCGTTTCGAAATCGCAATTGGCCTCAAAAGTGATGATTGAACCGAACCCGCCGTCGAGTAACTGCGCGGCGCGTGCATGGTCAGGATGCGATGGCAGGCCCGGATAGAGTACTTGGTTCACCATCGGATGCGATTCCAGGTAACTGGCAATGCGCATTGCTGTGCGACATTGTTCATGCACCCGCAACTCAAGCGTTTTCAAACCACGACTAAGCAAGAACGACTCGAACGGTGACAACACTGCACCGGTTGCATTTTGAATGAAGTACAGCTTGTCGAACAGTTCCTGGTCGCGGGCGACCAGCACTCCAGACAAACAATCGCTGTGACCACCCAGCGATTTAGTCGCCGAATGCATCACGATATCCGCACCGAGCTCGAGTGGCCGCAGCAGGACTGGCGAAGCAAACGTGTTGTCGACCGCCACTAGCAGCGAACGCTCATGCGCGAGCTCAATGATGGCGGGCAGATCCGGCACGGTCAGTCGAGGATTACCGATACTTTCTAGCCAAATCATGCGCGTGCTCGGACGAATTGCCGCGGAAAGTGAGTCGAGGTCCTGCAGATCAACCAGCGTGACTTCGATGCCGGCGGTGTGGCACACTTTATGGAATAAGCGGTAGCTGCCGCCGTAGATGTCTTGACCGCCGACAATGTGTTGGCCACTGCGCAGCAACATCGTCGCACAATGCGTGGCGGCCATGCCGGATGCGAACGCGAGCGCACCGTAGCCGCCCTCAAGCGACGCAAGTGTTTCTTGCACTGCGGATCGAGTGGGATTGCCGCTGCGCGAATAATCAAATTTCCCCCATTCGCCCGCTCCAGGTTGAACAAAAGTGGTCGCCGGGTGAATCGGCTGTACCACGGCTCCCGTTTGCGGGTCCGGAGCATTGCCAACGTGGATCGCGCGGGTTCTAAACTTCATTTTGGTTCGAAATCCTGTACAGCCGTTTTCATGGTTGGGATTACTACTAGCGACGGCGGCAACTTTTTTCTACGCAGCCAGCTTCAATTGAGGAATGCTACTGTTCTAAGGCTTGGGCCAAATCGTCGATCAAGTCGTTCGGATTCTCGATACCGCAAGCCAGACGGATCATGTTATCGTCGATACCGAATTTGCGACGATTCTCAGGCGTTTGACTGAAATAGCTCATCACCAGCGGCTGCTCAATTAACGATTCAACGCCACCGAGGCTCGGGCCGATGCGCGGAATTTTGACGCGATCGATAATATCCGCTGTCTGCCGCCAATCGGCGTCGCGCACTAGAAAAGTCACCAAACCACCAAAGCCATGCATCGTCCGCTTGGCAATTTCATGGGTCGGATGACTGGCCAGCCCAGGATAATAAACGCGTTCAATCCGAGGATGTTTCTCAAGAAATTCTGCGATCAATTGCCCGTTCTCGTTGTGACGCTGCATCCGCAATTCAAATGTCTTCAATCCACGCTGGAGCAAATACAAATTGTGAGGCGAATTGATACTCCCCATGATGCCGCGCAAAGTTCGAACCGATTCGAGTTGCTCTTTGCTGCCTGTGATCGAACCTGCCAACAAGTCGTTATGACCGCCGAGATACTTCGTCGCAGAATGTAATACGTAGTCAACGCCAAAATCGAGCGGCCGCAAATTGTAGGGAGTTGCGAGTGTCGCATCTATCAGCGTTTCGACGCCCTGCGATTTTCCGAGTTCCACGAACTGTTCAAGATCGATGCACGTCAAATGCGGATTGGTGGGTGATTCACTTACCAACATCTTCGTGCGCGCGTTCATCGCAGCTTTCATCGCGCCAAAGTCGCCGGTGGTGACTTGATGCGTCACGACGCCGAATCTCGCGAGGTGCTTGTAACAGAATTCACGACTACGATGGTAACACTGATCGAAGAAGACGATCTCATCGCCAGCGTTCAGCTTTGCCATCAGCAGACCGACGATTGCCGCCATGCCGCTAGCGAACACGATCGCTTCTTCGCCACCATCGAGGGCCGCAAGTTTGGCTTCGACTACTTTTTCGTTTGGATTCCCATAACGACCATACTCTTCGCGAGGCTGTTTCTCTTCAATGAAGTCAATGATTGACTGCGTGTCTTCGAACGTGTAAGTCGAACTGCACACGATCGAATCGGTGATCGCATCCGAAGGTTTGCTGCGAGATTCGCCGGCATGGACACTAATCGTCGACGCTCCCAAACGACTCACCGACGTCGTTGGAGGTTTGCTATTGATTGTCATAGTGATTCATATCTACTTAAACTTAAACAAAAAAGCCGCTGGCCCGGAAGTGCACATCACGGACAGCGGCTGAACTGCTTTTTTCAAGTTGGCCGAGGCGCGCTTCGATTTTTGCCAGACCCTCATCCATCAAGTCTGGCGGGAAACCAATATCGCAAAGCTATCTCGGTGGCACTTTAGCAGTAGGCTGCAAGCGGCCGCAAATCCCTAACGTGCCTCAAGTTTAACCGCCACCTCAATCTGTTGCAATCATCGATTCGCCTGAGAAGTTGCAAGGCACTTTGGCAAAAGCCTTACTCAAACTGCTTCACCGCTGGTAACTCGTATATTTGATACAGCATCAAGTAAACAATCACGCCAGTCACTGATACGTACAACCAGATGGGCCAAGCCCATTTCGCCAGACGTTTATGCCGCTCGCGATGCCCCTTTAGCCCCAAATAGATGGTCCAAACCGCTAACACTGGTACCGCCGCTGCCAAGAGCACGTGACTGGCTAGCAATCCATAATAGAAATAGCGAACTAAAGTCGGCGCGACCTCTGGATCTCGCGGAAACGGCTTGCTGCCAGCGTAGTAGTGGTACGTCAAGTAGCAAACTAAAAACACCATGTTCACGCCAAAGGTCGCTAGCATGATATTCCGATGCGCCGTTTCACGCTTCTGCTTAATCAACACAAAGCCCGCAATCAGCAGCAGCGTAGCCAATGAATTTAGCGATACGTTTACATGTGGCAGCCACTCAATCACGCTTTTGTCCTTTCAAGTCGACGGTCCGGTCCCATTTGGCTGTACTATACACGCAAGGAATAGTGATGAGGCAGCGGTGACAAATTGCCTCATTTGAGCGTGCTGAGCGAGGAGAAGTAGCGCGATTGTTCCCAATCGCACGGTTTTTTGTTTTCCCTTTTTATTTTGCTATGGTCAGGCCACGAGCGGGGCTGGCTTCAAGTGAGGGGCAGGCCTGGGAGGCGGGTTCTTGAACGATTGAGGACAATATTGAGGACAATCGTTCTACACTGAAAAGGACCGCGAGAGTCGTTCAATGCTCTCGGACAAATCTTCGTCACTCATCGTCAAGGCGGGCAGCAGGACGATTCGCGTCGCAAATGGACCGGAAAAGTGCACCAGCAAATTCTGTTTACGGCAGGCTAACGCGATTCGCAGCGCTAAGTCTTGGGCTCCAGCAAGCGACTTGCTACAGCGGAAGAACTCGGCGACTGCGGAGGCGCCTTGACCTTCGATGATTAGACCGGGAATATGCATTTGACCAATCCATCGAAGCGATTCTCGCAATTGCTTTCCAACTTCTCGACCCCGCGCAAGCCATGGACCGGTGGTCAGCTGGTTTAATACTTCTAGCCCAATGGCGGCGGCTAAGGGGGTGCAGGCAAACGTTTCGGATTCACTTCCTAACGGTAAGGCATCAAGGACTTCGCGGCGCCCCACAACAGCTGAGATCGGCACGATGCCTCCTCCGAGGCTTTTTCCAAGTACGACCAAGTCAGGCTGCCAGCCCTGGCTAGTTGATAACAGCATCCAGCCGCCGCGCCCTAACCCCATCTGTATCTCATCTGCAATCAACAGCACTCCCGCTTCAGCGGTCGCGCGACGCAACCGATGCCAGTACTCGGCGGGCGGGAAAACATAGCCTCTGGCACCCAGAGCGGGCTCGACGATTACCGCAGAAATCGAATGCGCGTCGGACTCGATCAGCTCAACGAGTTCATTCAGGCAACGCGTTTGGCAACTCGGGAAATTTAAGTCGTATGGGCAAGCGGCGCAGTAGGCAAAATCCCTCGCCGGTCGCCGCTCGTGAAGACAATTGGAGACGAGATCAAGCTGGCCACTGGTGGTGTCGCTGAGTACGGAAGTTGCCAAACTGCGGCCGTGATAGCTAGGAGCGAGGCTGACTAGGCGACCAGGGCGATACGCGTGGGCGGCTTTCCACGCTGTTTCGACTGCGCGGGAACCCGTGGCGTTGAAGTGAACTCTGGCTTCCGCTTTACCATTTGCCGGCCCAAATCCGCAAATTTCGATCAGTTTTTCAGCCAGCGGTGCGCGCCACACGTGCGGTTCCTGGGTCAAATGCGTCAGTTGTCCGAGTTGTTTTTTAGCCACTTCGACCAGCGGAGGAAAAGCGTGGCCAAAATTTGACGCAGAATAACCGCACGTGAAATCGAGGTATTCCTCCCCCCCTACGTCCCATAAACGAGCCCCTAAACCGCGACAAAATACCGGACCAAACTTTGGGTCATGCGACCGATGCGAAGCTTGTGTCAGTACGGCTTTTTCGCGCTCAAGCCACCAGCCATTAGACATCCCGACCTCGTTTTTTGTTGATGATTTGGCGAAAAACGCACCTGGAAGCTGCCAAATCCACTCCTTTCGACGGCGCACATGCTTACTTTGAACTGGCAGCGAACTGACTTGCAACTGACAAGTTATCCGCATAGGTACGCGCCGTCTGCTTAAAGTCGTTACAACCGGAAAAAATGTCGATTCGCGGGAACTTGCGTATTTCCCCAACCGTCATAGTGCCATTGCGTTTCGTTGACAGTTGGGGGACTGGAATTAGAATCGGTGTTGGCCCACCCCAACCTGCGCAACTTGTCTATTTCAGCACAAGGCGACAGGATTGTCGCGGGGCAATGAACTTCGTCAATCTGAAACAGCTTCCAGCCACCCAATATCGATCTGGAAACCCTTTTCTACACCGGCCGTTCGATCCAGTAGAGGACTAAAACGTGAAGTCTCGCAAGTTAGGAATGATTGCCAAGCGATTTTTTGATGGCCGAACAGCAGCCAAGCTCCGACGCAGTAGGCAGTCGCTCCGTAAAGGACTGGTTGAGAAGCTGGAGGATCGAAATCTGATGGCTTCGGACTGGAATCCGTCATTGGCTACCGCCACGGGTTTCTACCGCAACGAAACTGCGCGGGCAAATACGGTCAGCTATGTAGCCTCCCATGGTTCGCCTAGCGGGACTCCTAGCGCCCTGAACCCTGAAGGGGGTCCGTCGAATACGCTGACGGTTAATGAAACTGAGCCGAACAGTTCTTTTTCACAAGCTCAGCCCATCCCTTTAAGTACTTCGACCTCAGTTATCGTGGTAGGCAACAACACTAACCAGTTGGACGAGGATTGGGTATCGTTCAATTTGAATGGCGGGGACATTTTTGATGCGCGACTGAACTCCAATGCTGCGGCCTCGCTTCCACTGCTATCGTTGTACAACAGTTCTAATTTTGAATTGATTTCTAAGAATTCAACACCAACTGGCAACTACCCAACCAACTCGCCGCTGACCGGTTCCAGCACTGCACCGGCAGGCAACGCTGGATTGAGCTATGTGATTCCCAAATCGGGCAAGTACTATTTCCGCCTTGGGGACGTACTCAATTCCTATACCTTAACGTTCAATGCCTATCGACCGACTCTGGAGACTCAGCCTGTAGGCACGCGCCAGACGCTCTATTTGGACTTTGACGGCGCCATCATTCCTCGGAATACAGTAGGCTTTGGCCCTGGCAGCGCGCGCTTTAGTCCGTTTTCTCGCTCGCTAGCAGCCTGGGGGCTTTTGCCAGTTGACGAACCTGCGCTGATCAATGAAATTACCCAGCGGACGATCGACAAATTTGCGTTCCTGCAGCGAAATTCGAACAGCAGCAATGTTCAGTTCAATATCGTCAATAGTAAGAATGTAAGCGATCCATGGGGTGGTGCGAATGTTAGCCGCGTGATCGTGGGTGGAACCTATCAGGAATTGGTCGGTGATCCAGCGGCCACTAACCCGGGGCTGATTGGAATTGCACAGTCCGTGGACGTAGGGAACTTCTTTACCACGGAAACCGCCCTGGTCATGCAGGACGTTCTCGTGTTTGATGCGAACACCGTGCCACTAGGAGGTACAGCCACTCGTATACAATACATCGCCGAGTTAATCGCTGGTGTGGTTGCGCACGAAGCTGGCCACTTTTTGGGAGGACTACACCAAGAACCCAATAGCGCCGTAAATGGAATTATGGATCAATTCTACGATCCGTTCGTCTTTTCCGGTGCTGGACGAGACCTTAAATTTGGCACTGCCGACGACGAGCGTTTGAATTTCGCGGTGGACGACTACGTACAGTACGGGCCCCCCTTTGTACCCACCAACATTGGGCAACCGCTACCCGGCGGTGTTGACGATACCATCAATGGCATCGGTTGGGCAATTTCTGGTGGTACGGTCGGCGGTCGCATCAACGGCAACATATTTAACGATCGGAACCTGAGCCGTACAAAGGATGCGGGCGATACACCCATCGCTGGCGTTCGCGTCTACACGGATCTGAACGGAAATGCTGCTTTCGACTCCGGCGAGTTCAGCACGGAATCGGACTCAGCAGGCAATTATTCAATTCTCGTTACACCTGGCACTCATACCGTTCGCGAAGTTGTACCGACCGGATACCGTTTGACAACTCCGCTTTCGGGTTCGTACAGCGTGACGATTAGCGGTACCAATACCGTCAGCAACATCAACTTTGGCCAAGAGCAGTTGAGCCTCAACGCGACGGGTATGAAGTGGAATGACGTAAACGGCAACGGTCTGCGTGATCCAGGTGAAGGTGGCATTGCCGGTGTGCGAATGTATTTGGACATCGATGGTGACCAACGCATTGATATCGGCGAGCCAGCCGCCAAGAGCAATGAATTCGGCCAATACTCGTTGACGTTCCCAGGTCCGGGAACGTACAAGATTCGCGAAGTCGTTGACCCAGGTTATGTTCAAACATTCCCGGGTGCGGCGAACAACTACGAACACACCGTTGTCGTAACAGGCAATGCAGCCGTCGACGCCCCGAACTTAGCCGGGCTGAACTTCGGAAACAAACTGACCGTCGATTTTGGTGACGCTCCGGCAACCTTTGGTGACGCATCTGCAGGCTTCAAACCTGGATTGCTATTAGGTGCGAACTGGGACGCTGAACAATCCAGCCAATATTCTTCTAACGCACGCGGTGATGACTCCGCCGGCAAGCTTGACGCCAACGATGTCGTGATCGACGACGAAGACGGCGTGGTCTTCATACGACCACTGGTCGCTGGATTAGCCAACAATGGTATCTCGGTAACAGCCGTTAATACCACAGGCGTTTCGGCCTATCTGAACGGCTGGATCGACTTCAACCGCGACGGCGATTTTACCGATTCGGGCGAACAAATCTTCTCCAACACCGTTGTCGCAAGTGGGACGACAGCCCTGTCTTTTGCGGCACCTGCTATCGCGTCCCTGGGAACCACTTTCGCCCGTTTCCGCTATTCGAACGAACGCGATGTTGCCGTTACTGGCCGATCCCTCAGTGGTGAAGTGGAAGATTACCTTGTCAACATCGTGGCCACGCTGGATTTGGCGGTCAACGATCGCTTCTCGGTCACACGCAACTCGGTACTGAATGCACTCGATGTTCTGGCAAACGATTTCTCGTTGCCTGGCGAACAGCTTGAAATTGCCAGCACCAGTGGCAGCACCGCAGGCGGGGTCGTGCAAATTAGTGTTAACAACCAAATTCTCTACACACCTCCGGCTGGATTTATCGGTCAAGATACTTTCACTTACACGATGCGGAATGCTGCGGGCGAAACAGATACTGCCTCGGTAACTGTCGATGTAAAACTGTTTTTTGCCGATCCAATAGCCGTAGATGATTCGTACGATCTAGCGGTAAATGCGATCGACTTGCCGCTGAACGTGTTGGCCAACGATATCGAGGGTCAAGCTGGCGCATTGACGATCATCATGGTTACGCAGCCCAACGCTGGCGGTCAAGTAACGATTTCATCGGGTGGAAAGTCGCTGAGATATACGCCAGTTCGAGGCTTTAATGGCTCAGAGTCGTTTACCTATACAGTTGCCGACTCCAACGGCAAACAATCGACTGCGAAAGTGACTCTGCACACTCTGCCCTATGTCAACGCAACCACTGACGTAGTCTACAGCTTGCGTACGACCGATTTGAATGGCAATGAAATAAGTGCGATTCAACAGGGTCAAGATTTCAAATTGGACGTCTACGTCGACGACTTCCGTAACGACCGTGGTGCTCCATCG
>JANLQO010000539.1:0-13956 GCA_031367855.1 Planctomycetia bacterium
GTAATGTAGCTGTTGCCGTTCAGCCCAAGAACCGTGATCACGCTCTGCTCGGGGTCGACGATCCAGTACTCCGCTATTCCCGCCTTGGCGTAGTCGATTCGTTTGTCTACGTAATCTCGCTTATGCGCCTCGGCACCACCGCTCACGATCTCAACCGCCAAATCAATCTTGCTGGGATAGCCGCGAATGTCTGTTGGAAAATGTTGTGGGCAAACATATAGCAAATCAGGTTCGCGAATTGTGCCTGGAAATAATCGCGTCGGAAGCGGAGCCATCAGGACTTTGCCACCAATTTTCTCATGCCGTAAGTGATCTCTTATTTGGTCAAACAAGTACTCAAGAATCAACTGATGCAGCCATGTCGGCATGGGCAAGATCTCCAAGCTTCCATTGACTAACTCTGCCATGCGATTGGTGTGAAACTTGAAGAAGTCGTCCTCGGTCCATTGGCCCTGCACTGGCAACAGGTAGGCTGCTTCCCAGGCGGGTTCGCCTTCTTTAGAGGGTAGGTTGATGGATACGTCGGACATGGGGACAGGCTGTAGGATGTAGCGGTTTAGGCTGTAGGCCAGACGAAGGAACGAATCTCATATTGTAAGCTAATTACCGGCTATGAAGCAACTTACCATTGATTGAAGTGAAGGAGGAAGTGTCGTAGATTCAACTGACCGCCATCGCATGGCCTCTAATTTGACCATGACGCCTATGTTAGGGGGTAGGGGTAGGCTTGAGAGATGCATGTGAGAAAACTGAGTCAGTTTGGAATCAGATTTCCGAATTCGACTTCAATTGCCGTGATGAAGCTGAGATTGTAAGGATCATTCCGGATGAGTTCTGCAAAGTCCGAATCCGTCGAACACTGTTCGCGTATGAATCGCAGTCTCTCGAGATGCGCTGTACGATCTCTAACGAGCGACTCGTGATTCCAACCGAGGTAACGTATCAAATTGAGCGCTTCACTGTCTGAAACATTTACCGACTCATAAATTCCGTTTCGGAATCGAATACGATCCTTCAGTGACGGGTCGCTATACGATAAACTCGATTCAGCTTGCTTTTTCAGGTACCGCATTCTTGAGTGCAAAGTTGTAGTTGTTGCCGATGCTCAGAAACTCCGTCATGAGTTGCTTCTTCTTGGCAGCATCGGGCTCGGTTTGGATCTTATGTCGCAAGTCAAGGAACCGCTCCCAGCTTCGAATGCCAGCGGGACCGTAAAGGCTTCGGACGGCAAAATCTTTTTCGAGCACATCGTTGGGATCGTCGCCCTCGGGAGTGATTCCACGGCGAACGGTCACCTTGTGCTCTTCATCAAAATCGAGGATGAATCTTTCCTCTGGCTTGAACTGGGCGGCAATGATGGGGTTGTGAGTGGCTACGAAAAACTGTGTGTTTTGAATGATAGACTGGTAGGTGCCAATCAGGTCGTACAGGAAGTCCGGGTAAAGGCTGTTCTCTGGTTCGTCAACGAAGAGAAATCCGTTTCTGACTTGCCTGCCGAAGTAGATGGCGGCGACGTGACCAATCTTGAAGAGGTAGTTTCGAATACCCGAGCTGAGCGCTCCATAGCTTAGAACTTGGCCCGACAGAAGCTTTACGTAGGCTTCGAGGTTTTCGGTTAGTTGCACAGGCCTCTTGGCATTTTCATAATCAAAGGCGAGTCCAGCAGGCTCGAGAATCGCGTCCCACTTTTCCGCTAAGAATTTCAGAATCTCTGGGTGGTTCTTGTCAAACTTATTCTGTACTTCGGCCACCGTTCGCGAGCTATTATCGGGTAGATTGAGAAATTCCTGCCAATCCGATTCGCGTTTTTTGATGAGGTAAATCAGCAGGTTCCGGAAATTCGCAGAAGCCTTCCCGCCAACTTCATGATAGATGGGGAAGTTTTTGAACAACGGCAACGCATTATTGAGTTGTGTGCTTGGTAAGCCAGTGTCTAATACTGGATCATCTGCAGGGCAGAATGTGAGTGCGTCCAGAGATTCTAGCCTACTACTAATACGCTTCATCGAAAATGGGAGATTACTAGGAAAGGCAATACTCGTATACCCCGAAAATTGAACAGTTGCCCGTCCACTATGTAAGTGATTTTCGAATTCGTTGTCACTTGTTTCTAGCAAGTGACAGCCGGATTTGTCAGAGCTAAGGGCGGTTAACCAAGACGAATTTGGATGGTCTACAATCTTCACCCCAAAACATGCTGGAAATCCTTGCACTCCGCGCTGCGGTTGTCCCTGTAAACTAAATGACATTAGGCTGAGTAGCGTTGACTTACCGGTACCGTTGCGACCAATTAAACACGCACGTTCCAACGGTCTTCCTGTCTTCGGATCAGTAAAGTCCAGCTCAAAGTCGCGAAACTGCTGGAAGTCGTGAATGTATAGTTTGGTGATTTTCATGGTGAGACCCAATTTGGACAGACCCGCGTCGCAATCGCCACTGCAGTTTTCTGCTCAAAGGCGATTCGCGTGCAACTAGCACCCTTTTATGCACAAGCCCGCGAAATTCGAACCGATTCAGCGCAAGTTCAATTGCCTAACGTTGCGAAGCCAGACGACTCACTTTAGCACCATGACAGTGGAATTGACAGACGAGAAAGCCTGGACATGAAACAGCCAGTTCCAGTCACTCTTGATACGGATAACCTAAGCGTTTTGCAGATTGGCGCGGGCTTAGAGTATCAACGGGACGCTGCTTACGATCAGTACTTTCCGACGACCATAATCATGTTCGGAGAGCAAATACGAGGATGGATGAAGGCGATACGTAGTCGACTAAGCAAGATCGCATGGTCGCATGGTCGATGCGTCTACTGTGCCAACGCATCGCTCAGAGGTCCAGGGCCGCTCGCAAGCGACTGGCTCGAGACGGAAGATTTCCAAGCGACCTGAATGAGAGCATGAAGGACCCCATCGGTTGACGAAACAGACTAACTGCAACGAAGCGTCAGGCTAGCACAGTCTGACGCTTTCTTTTTGTCTGCTTCAAATTGCCGATACTATTCCCGAATTTCGCGGCCGCTGGCGTCCAGATGAACGGCCTTATAACCGCCACGAGTTTGGAAGTAGATGATCAGTAGCAAGTAGAGAACGGCCATGATCGCGGGGACGTAAGCGGTATACTTTAACGCCATCTTGCCACCGTAAATCCCGGCCGCTTTGGTGGGCTCTTTATCAGTGGTGGCAAATTCCTTTGCGCTCTCCCACCAAGAAACGAGACCGCTGAGGTTCTTGTCCTCTTTGCCATCTTTTGAAGCCAGAGCTGCAGCCCGAGCCAGTTCTTTGCCACCATCCTCCAAAACGCCGACTTTGGCGCCATCCAAACCAACAGTGGTGAATCCTAGGAAATTACTTGGCGCGCCGGCTTTGTAGCGGTCGTAGGTATCTTTGGAAACTTCTTGGAGGTTTGCGCTGGCATTGAAGTCTTGTTTGAAACCAATCGCAGGTCCGCCGAGCAAACCAGCGGAAAGCATGCCTGCGCCACCCAGGAAGCCGATTGAGATCGCGCCACCCTTTGGAAACTGCTCTGAAACGACCGCCAGCATGGTTGGCCAAAGGAATGTCTTTCCACAGGCGTAAATGGTTGCGGCGATGATGCACATCGTGACGGTCGAAGAGTTGCCCAGCAATGTTAGGCCAGTCGCACCCAAGACACCACTAGCGCACAGCAGACCCAGTGGCGAGATACGATGTACGATCGGACCTGCAACGAATCGAAGGGCAAACATCAACAACGAGGTATAGACAAACAACGCCAGGCCCGATGCTGGACTGCCCATGATGGCACCGGTGATCTTTGCAATCCAAGAGTCTGTTCCGAGTTCAACATAGCCGACCATCGCATGGATAACGAGCAACACGATCATGAGCGGAGCGACCAAAGTGGATAGCATTTCCACGATACTGGTTCCCGCAGTTTCGGCTTCCGATTTTGGAAACTTCTGACCGAAGAGCATCACGCCGTATAGTACGACTGGAACCAAAAACAACGACATCTGGATTTTCCAGTCAACCGCTTTGGCTATTACTTCTCCCGCGTCGTTGGTTGTGGCCGCCATAAAGAATGAAGCCAAACCACCGAGAACCAATCCCGCAGGCCAACCAGCATGCAGGATGTTGAGGTAATGTGTTTTGTTCTTGGGAAACAACGTTGCAGTCATCGGATTAACAACAGCTTCGCAGAGTCCGTTTCCAACTGCGAAAATAAACATGCCCCAGAACAAGCACATGAATGCAGCCGACTTGCCACTGGCCGCGAATGCCATTGGGGTAGCAAGCGTGAGCAGCGCAGAGATTAGATGGAGAACAAACGCCAGGATCATCAACCGACCGTATCCAATTTTGTCGGCGACCAAGGAGCTAACGATGATGACCAGACCGAAGCCCGTTAAACCGCCACCCGTAATCGCTCCCAATTCGGTCATCGTGAAACCAAATTGTTCAGCCCACTGTCCTAGGATTCCACCGCGGACCGAATAGCCGACACCGGCGGCAAGAATGGCCATAAAGCCGGCCAACAGCAGCCTGTTGGCGTTAGGGGCAGCTGCGTCTGAATCTGATTGCATCGGGCGACTCCACGACTGTTGATGGTAGGAGAATTGTGGGCGGATTGAGCCCAACAATATAACTAGCATTGCCTACAAAGCAATCTCTCAGATGGTGGAAATCTCGCCGTACGCACGGCAATTTGGGACTTTCTGATGCCCTGCCATTAACCTTGCAGTTAATAGTGCGTCAGCAATCGTCAGGCAGGGAGCAGACGGGTTGGCGCTGGGCGCGGTCGAGGACGCAGCGAGACTGACCTGCTTCCCGACCCACAGAGCATTCATCCGCGCCGCGTATTTCGCAAACGAATCTTTATCTTCGAGTCAATTGTGTATCGCTATCGGTCGGCTCAAATACGTGTTCAAGTTCGTAAGAGAAAGCGCCTAGCAATTGATTTGGTGGTCCCGGATGACAGGCCGTGCAGCTATCGGAATTCAGGAGGGATCCGAGCATGTGAACTTTGTTGCCGATGCGCTCGGTGTAGATCGCCTCTCCGCTGACCAACTGCTCTAGCCCGCGTTTTTCAAACTCGTCAAGCGCACGAGTGGGTGCAGTTGCTGCGCTAAGCATCTCAGGTAGCGTGTCGAGAACGTAAACGACGGGCTCAGCGTGATATAGCAGCCCTACCAACTGGAGTCGCTGCAATTTCAATTTTCCATGTGCAGCAGGCTCGAAGACACTTTCGGCGCGTTTCGATACCTTATTTGTAAAAGCGTGCGGCAGGAAGCCCGCGACTTGATCGACGTCCTTAACCTCGCCAAAGCGTTCCTGTTCGAGGAACCAAAATCGAAAGTCATTGTGCTCTTTTTCCAAACTTCTTTCTAACGCCACAGTATTCACAATGATTTGCCCAGCACTCGCTTCATCAATCGTTCGCGCGACCAGATCGCTATCCTCTGGCAAGAGAATTGGAGTGCCATCAGATTCCTCAAGTACGCGCAGTGACGGATAGGCCATTCGAATCACACCGAACTCGGGAGTTTCTAAAAAATGATACACCGCCGAACGATGCAGAGCTCTGATCGAACGCGATCGCCCGCCGCTCTCCTGGCTCGGATAGTAAGACGGTTGAATAGCTTGTGTCTCGCGTATGCGTTCATTCAATCGTTCTTGGTCGACAAAATAGTGAGTTGGGTTGACCGCTTGCGTACGTTGCCGAAGCGAAACGAAGGGATACTGATCGCGAAGTTGAATGCGTTTCCAAGCGCGTTGTCCAATGGGAATACTTGCAAGAATCAGACCGCCAGAAACAATGAGTCCCAAGAGTTTTGTACGGCGTTTCGGATCAACCGTTAACAACGGCAATGAAATGGCACTCAGGAAGAGGCTGACCGAGACAGTGGCAGCAATCCATGAAGCCGACAAAGCAGCTAGGAAAAGCAGCACAAATCCGCCAAGTAAAAGTGCTCCAAAGGTACATCGTCGAACGTAAACAAAACCTAAGATGACCGCAGAAAACACCAATCCAGCCATAAATCCAGCCATAGTACGACTCCTTAGAAAAAGGTTTACAGGATGAGTTTTTCGAGTTCGTCGTAATGGACTTATGGTAAAGAAGTATTCGGGCTAAGTCAAATTCACGTATGATCGGCCGCATAGTTAGAAGATTCGCAAACCTGCGAAAAAGCGCGAGGACCATTTGAGATGAACTATCGAAAGACGCTCACTCGATCGGCGGTCTCCTGCTGTGACGCCGCAAAATCGATGCAGTCGGCAGAATCGCTCAATTGTCGAGTGCTCGCCTAGAGATTGTGGGTTTCGCAGTTTGCGGGCTGGCTGGAGGGGCATCAATGACATAGGTTTTAGCGGCACTGTCCCATTCCTTGAAACCGCGCTGTCCAAAAAATGCACTCATTTGTTATCACTGAAGAATCGGAATGGATCCACTGGGGTTCCTCATGGAATTCGCTAGTACGCGTCAATCCCATGCTGAGTATGGACTGGCTGAGTGCGTGGTGGCGTCAGTATGGCACAGGGCATCAATTGCATATCGTCGCAGTCGTCGAGGGTGACCGGCTATTGGGAGTTCTTCCGCTTTATGAACATGAAACGCGCCTGGGAAAGCAACTGCGTTTTCTAGGTTCGGGCACGGTATGCAGCGACTATTTGAGTGCAGTTGTCGATCCAGTATGCGCCGATGAGGTGTACAAATCACTCAACGAGTGCCTGCGGGAATCGGTTTTTCAAAGAGAAATTGAAGCCTTGCAACTGGAGGGAATTTCTGACCATGACGCATGGATTCCGCAGCTCACAAGCTTTGCCGATGAAGCGGGTTTTTCAATTCGTGTTCAGCCGCTGGACAATGCATGGTCGCTTGCGCTTCCTGGCAGTTGGAGCGCGTTGCAGCAGAGTCAACGTGGGCGGCATGTGTATCGCAAAGCCAAGAAGTGCTTTGGGAAAATTGAATCCAACGAAATAACTGTTCGGCAACTTACTCACGCTTCTGAAATGAACGAGGGGATGGAGCACTTGGTTCGCCTCCATCAGGCTCGACGCCAAAGCGTGGGTGACCAAGGTTGCTTTGCGGACTCGAGATTTGAGCCATTTCTGCGCGATGCGATTGAAAACATGCTGGCCAATGGCACCGCCTGTTTTAGTGTCTGCGAAAAAGCGGGCGTTGCAATCGGCATTGCCTTACTCTTGCTCGGAAGCGATACCGTTTTCATGTATCAATCAGGTGTCGATCCGGACTATATGGCGCTCGAACCTGGGCATACGCTGGTTACTGGCTGTTTGCTGTATGCGATTTCGAAGAGCTACCAGCACTATGATTTCTTGCGCGGCGATGAACCCTACAAGGCTTTTTGGGGCGCTCAATCGCAACCGCTGCAACGCATCATACTCGCCCCGCCCACGCTGAAGGCTCAAACAATTGAGGTCGTGTATCGCAACTTGAGTTGGCTGAAGTCGTGTTACAAGTCTTAGTGGCGTAAGCTTCCAGCTTGCGTTTGCGACAATGACAATTCTGGCAAGCAGGATGCTTTACAATTCTGGCAAGCAGGATGCTTACCCCACTATGGATTATTAACGAGCACTTGTCCGATGGGTTGAAGATCTGGCCAATAACCTAGTACGTAAGTGTTGCGGCCGTCTTCTACTCGAACGGTGCATGGCGTGGGTCGACCGCAAGGGCGATCATTGGCAACCGGCTCTAAATCGAGAATATGCGTGCCGCTCGGGAGTTCGAGCCGTGAGACTTGAATTTCACGTGGCAGCAGTCCCCAGCAGCGAGTATCCGCCGACTCGGTGGCTTCCCAAGCAACGCCCAGCCCGTCCATCGCTAGCGATGCGATCGGTGCGGCGTTGAGTTGATCTTTGGCGACGTACATAGCACTCTTCTTGATGACGCGCCGCGCGACGGAGCGAGCCATGATTTCGGGCAACTTGGCGTTGAAGGTCAGGTGGGCGAGCGCGTGGAGATCCGTAAGTGGCAAGGTTGTGCTGGTTGGAACGCCGTCGACACGCACGCCAATCACATCGAAGGGCATGGGTGAACTGACGATCGCGGGAACCTTGATGGGAGCCAACGTTGGCGGCACACTGTATTGACCAATGGCTGAAACGATGCGGTCGGCGATAAGTAACGCGTCACTGGTGGCTTCGGCGGCGACTTCCGTTTTGTAGGGTCCGCGGCCGATCATGGTCAGCACATACACCACGCCATGTCCCGGGCTACTGTGAACGCCGCTGGTCACGCGTTCGATATCGGCCAGCACAAACGGAGCGCCTGGCAGCAGTGTTTCAGTGGTCTGATAAGCCCTGAGCGCGTCGTCGTAATTTGACATCGTGGCCTCGCGCAGCACGCCGCGCATATAGGGTGCGATAGGCGGTACATGATAGGACTCGAGTACGCTGTCGCCCCACTTCGTCTTCGCCTTCTCGCGGAGGTCTTCGGTCTTGTCGATCGTTTGAAGCGTGTAGCTTTCGGCGTCCACTCCGTCTTGCATCAAACTGGAAAGGGTCAAGAAGACTCGCAAGAGCAGCTTTTCATAGTCTTCGCCGCTGTACGCTTTGCGTTGATCGTCGGTCAGCAGCGAAGTGGCAGATTCGAGTGCGCTATCCTGCTCGAGGTGATCCCAGCGATCACGAATATCGCGCAGTCGCTGTTCACAGGCTCGCGGTTGACCGCTGACGAGTTCAATCATGGCGAGATCGAGCTGGACGACGGAACTATCGCTGCGACGTTTCTTCTCGGACAACTTGTCGAACTGCTCATGTGCCTGATCGAGCTGGTTGGAATAGAAGAGCTGTCGTGGCTGTTGAAGACGTTGAGCGTGCGTGGAGCAACCGCAGCTCGCGATCGCTCCGAGAATCATTGTAAGACAACAGGCTGCAACTGGACCACCTGTGGCGGGCACTGCAATTACTTCCAAGCCTTGAACGGGTTGTAATTGATCGCTTTGCCCAAGTACGACGCGTGATAGCCTTTACTAATCGAGGCTTGCTCCTTGAGAGAGTCGGCGCTATGCGTGTCGATCAGCTCGAGTGTTAGTAGGTAATCTCGCTGGGAAGATTTGTTACGTTCCGTAGTACCGCTGGTCAGCTTGGCATACAACAAGTAGTCGACGGGTTGGCCATCTCGCTGCAGTACGGAGCAGAACAAGGTCATGTTATCAGGGATGATCAACGCATCTGGACGCAACCGCGTCTGTTGGAGTCCGGCTTCCACTACCCGCCGACTGATCGTGCGAAATGACTCCGCACCGCTAATTTTTGCATCGATTTGCTCATAGATCTGATCTTTGAAGTCGCCAAGTTCTTCGGCACTCTTGTTTTCCACGCCGACAAAACAGATGACTGGTTTGATTGGCATTCCATCGGGGCTAATCAATCCGTGCTGGCCAGTCACTTCGATTCTGCCCAGCAATTTTGCGACAGTTTCATCAATCAGCGGATTGAATACTTCCGCACCCGCTGCGTGGCTGCCGACCAAATCGGGTTGATCGTTTTTGATCAAGTGTCCGTACTGGTAGCCGCGGCATCCCACCGCGAGGCCAGCCAGAGCCAATGCACCCAGGCACAGCGCGGATGCGGGAGCCATGCGAAGCAGGGCAAAACGTGTTGTCAGGGAGCGAGCCATCCATGGTTCTCCGAAAATTGATCGAAATCGACGAGTACTGTGTACTCGAATTCACGCTCCCCTGGCAAGTAGAACAAAGGGACATGGATTTGCTATCATCTGTTCCCACCAGCGGCGATTCATCCGTTGTAAAATCGGCATTGTTCTCTAGTGTTATGTACTGAACACGCGGGTTGTCGATGGAATCATCGCAGAAAGTTATGCTAGCAACTTCTTTTTCCAAGAAACAGACTTCAAGCATGAAATCGGTAGTTCAAATATCGCTCGACGTGACCACGATTCAGGAAGCCGTCGAAACCGCCGAGATGGCTCTGCGAGCTGGCGTGGATTGGTTGGAGGCTGGCACGCCGTTGATTTTGGCGGAAGGGCTGCGAGCGGTGCGAGAACTGCGAGCTCGGTTTCCAGAGACGCCGATCATCGCAGACCTAAAGACCATGGACGGAGGCTATCTCGAAGCTGAGATGATGGCCAAGGCGGGAGCGAACTTTGTTGTCGTGATGGCTCGCGCGCATGAAGAAACGCTACGAGTGGTCTGCCAAGCAGGTCGCGATTATGGGATCGGCGTGATGGGCGACAACTTGGGATGTGCTGACATGGTCGCCGGTGCGCGGTTGCTGGAAGAACTCGGCTGTGGCGTGGTGATTCATCACATTGGTTACGACGAACGCCGCGGAATCGCGGCGCGTGGGGAGAAGGCTCCCACACCGCTCGATCAACTGCGAGAAGTCGTCGAGGCGGTCTCGGTGCCGGTGCAAGCGGTCGGCGGTTTGTCGATCGATCAAGCGATTCAAACGCCCAGTTTCGGTGCGCCGCTCGTGGTCATCGGTGCTCCGCTGGCGATCAACCCCGATCGATTCCAGCGTGCTGGTGGCGACCTTGAAATGGTACTCAAGCAGATTTGCGACGAAGTGCATCGTTATGGCGATGTGGCCGTAAAGAGCGACTTCACCGTCCCCTGGCCTAATAAATAGTCAGGGTCAGACCCCATTTCGGACCCCTACGTTGTTGTCTTCGTTGCGATAAAATCACAGCGCTTCGCGATTTCAATTTAAACAAACCAATAAGCAAACGTATCATGGCCACAGCCCTTCAGCCTGCCGTAGTTAATTTCTCTCGCGAGCCGCATTCGGTTGAGCTGCGCGAAATTCCGGTTCCAATGATAGGACCCGATGATGTGTTGCTCGAAGTTTCTGCGGTCGGCGTGTGCGGCAGCGACTTGCATCAGTGGACCAGCCAGCACAGTTGGCCGGTAAACTATCCAGTGACGCTCGGTCACGAGTTTGCCGGGCGAGTCTGCCAGACTGGCGCGAATGTAAAAAACTATCGCGAAGGGGATCGCGTCTGCAGTGAGACGGCGGCAGTGATCGATCCCGATAGTCCCATGACTCGCATCGGTCGTTACAATCTCGATCCCAATCGCAAAGGATTTGGTTACGGTGTCGATGGTGCGATGACTCAAAAAGTGCGTGTACCCTCGCGGTGCTTGCATCGCGTGCCTGATAACTTGCCGCTACGATTGGCAGCGCTGACGGAACCGTGTTGCGTTGCATTCAGCGCGGTAGCGACCAATGTGACTGTGTTGCCCGGTGATCGCATTTTGATTCTCGGGCCTGGTCCGATTGGTTTATTGTGCGGTGCGATGGCCAAGTTGCGGGGTGCCGAAGTCGCTGTCGCAGGTTTGCCGCGCGACGCGGAGCGATTGGAACTAGCCAAGCAGCTCGGTTGTCAAGCGATCGACATTTCAACGGCCGCTGATTGGGCGAACGCGCGCGATGGTTTGGGCTGCGAAGGAGTCGTCGATGCGGCCGGCGTTTCAGCCACTTTAAAGATCGCCATCGATGTCGTGCGCCCGGCTGGTTGGATCAGCAAAGTCGGTTGGGGGCGCGATCCTGTCGGTTTTTCGCTTGACCCGATCGTGCAGAAGAACGTCCAACTACAAGGAAGTTTTTCGCATACTTGGGCGATTTGGGAGCGCGTGCTGGCTCTGCTGAGCAGCAAGGCTCTCGCTGCGGACAAGATCATCGGTGGTGTCTGGTCGCTTGAAAAATGGGAAGACGCTTTTGAAACCATGCATTCCGGCAAGATCGTCAAGAGCGTCCTCGAAGTGCGCCCTGAAGCGTAGATACTAACTAGCGTTTGGATCGTACTCGTACTCAGCGAAGCGGTACTCGTACTCCTACTCGAAACTTCGTGTTGCATTAAACCGAGAGGTCTTCCATTGTCTGTAGAAATCCGCACAGTGTACGAAGGTCAGCTGCACTGCACCGCAACGCATGGCCCAAGCCAAGTTCAACTGAGCACCGACGCGCCGCTGGACAATGGAGGACGCGGTGAATCGTTTTCCCCAACGGACTTGGTTGCAACGGCGCTAGGCACTTGTGTGATGACCATTCTCGGTCTGGTCGCGGATCGTCATCAGCTCGATTTGCGGGGTACTCAAGTCAACGTTATCAAAGAGATGGTGCAGAAACCGATTCGGCGAATCGGTGCGCTTCGAACTACGGTCCGATTTCCTGCGGGTCTGCAGGTCGGCGAAGAAGATCGTAAGCGGCTGGAAACCGCTGCTCACCAATGCCCCGTCCATCAGAGCATCCATCCGGATATCGATGCACCGATCGAGTTTGTTTACTCATGAGCTCGCAAATGCTCGGCATGCACCTAGGCTTTGTTTCAAAAGGGGGCTGACCCTCTCCGGGCAGGTTCTTTTGTCAGTGATTTTGCATGCCCTCCAAAGGGTCAGACCCCTTTAGAGACAAAGCCTAGTAAGGGTGGGCGGAGTTTATGCACGTTACGCTTGCGGTTCGGTCATGCGGAACGGGTCGAGGGCTTGACGGAGGGTGTCTTCAGGTAAAATGCCTTGCTCTTGGCACAGCTCGCGAATGGTTTTGCCGGATGCAAACGCCTCTTTAGTCAGCTTCGCGGCTTTCTCATAACCGATCAATGGATTGAGGCTAGTGGACATCGAGAGACTCTGCTCGACGGCAGCTTCACAGGCGACCGGATTGGCTTCAAGGCCGACCATGCAGAACTCGATGAAAGCGTTCACGCCGCCGGTCATCAGTTGAATGCTCTCGAGCGTCGTTTGGCCCATGACGGGCATCATGATATTCAACTGAAAATTACCGCCAGCGGCTCCACAAAGGGTGATGGTTTGATCGTTGCCCAGCACGCGCGCGGTGGCTTGCATCAGGCTTTCACACATCACGGGATTTACTTTGCCAGGCATGATTGAACTGCCGGGTTGGCGATCGGGGAGAATGACTTCGAAGAATCCGCAGCGAGGACCGGAGCCGAGCCAACGGATGTTGTTGGCGACATTGAACAGCGTGGTCGCGATCGTCTTTAGTTCGCCGTGGCATTGGACCAAGCCATCGCGCTGCGCGTTGGCTTCGAAATGATTGACGGCTTCAATAAAGTTGAGTCCAGTCTCGGAAGCGAGCGCCACAGCGACGCGACCACCGAATTCGGGGTGCGTATTGATGCCACTGCCAACTGCGGTGCCGCCGACGGGTAGCTCGAGCACCGATTCCAGAGCTAACTCGGCGCGACGGATCGACAATTCCAATTGACGTGCAAAACCTCCGAACTCTTGGCCCAATCGCAAAGGCGTAGCGTCCATCAAGTGGGTGCGACCGATCTTGATAACGCGATCCCAGTCTTTGGCTTTGCTGTCGAGTTGCTGGTGCAGTTTCTTCAGGGCTGGAACCAGTTGTGTGTGAATCTCAGTAGCAACGGCCACATGGATCGCGGTTGGGAAAGTATCGTTGGTGCTTTGCCCCATGTTGACGTGATCGTTGGGATGGATCGCTTTATCTTTGCCAAAGCGATCACCACCGGTCATCTCGATCGCGCGATTGCTGATGACTTCGTTGACGTTCATATTGCTCGAAGTGCCCGAGCCGGTTTGAAAAACGTCGATGGGGAACTGATCCGCGAGTTTGCCAGCGGCGACCTCTTTGGCTGCGGCAAGTAGTGCGTCGACCTGGTTTGCGTCAAGCGGATTCTTGCCGCTACCGCTTAGTTTACCGAGATCGCGATTGGCGACGGCGCAGGCAAATTTGACTAGGCCCATCGCGCGGACCAACGCGGGTGGTAAACGCCAGCCGGAAACTGGAAAATTCTCAACGGCTCGCTGGGTCTGCGCGCTGTAGTAGGCTTGCGCGGGAACTTTGACTTCGCCCATCGAATCTTGTTCGATCCGGAATTCTGACATGCTGTATCTCTAATCGTGTTGGAAAGATCGTCTGGGCGGTGAGCTTGTTGCAGAGCTTTCGACTCACGAACGAACCACCCATTTGGTTTCGGTAAAAACGTAGATCACAAGAATCATGGTAT
>JANLQO010000551.1:0-3574 GCA_031367855.1 Planctomycetia bacterium
TTATTCGGCCACTGGACTCACGTTCCCCGCGGCCAACATCAACGACCTGCTTACGGGCAATACGTACATCAACATCCACACCGTGGCGAATCCGGGCGGCGAAATTCGCGCCCAATTGAACTTCGTCAGCGGGAACGCCACAACCGGACTGACCGGCGCGGACACGTTCACCGTGAACGACCTGTACCCAACGGATGTAAACGTCGTTAATTTGGGACTTGGTAACGTCGGCGTCGGCGCGAATGCGAACGACGCCAGCGCAATGGATCGGATGACGATCAGTGGCCGGACGACGTCCGACAATGCGACGTTGACGACGAGCACCGGTCTAGACGGCATCGCCGGGAACACCGACGATTACGTCAACATCGCAGGGTTGCGTTACGACGTGAACGTGGATGCGGCTGAAACGGTCGACTTGCTGACCTTCGACGGCAAGGAAGGGAACGACGTGATCGTTTCGTCCGACGGGCTGAATAGTCAATTCCCAGTGAACGCATTGACGGCCGGTGGTGCGCCGGTGAGCGGCATAGCGATTGTCGGCGGCGATGGAAACGACTCCATCAGCGGCTACGGTTCGTTGTACGGTAATGCTGGCAAGGACACTTTGGTTGGGGGCGGGTTTGGCCAGCTCATCAACGGCGGTGCTGACGACGATCAACTCTTTGGTGGTGGCGGTGACGACACGCTCCGCGGGGGACTGGGCGAAGACACTTTCGTCGGCGGCCCCGGTGCCGACAACATCAACGGCAATGATGTCGATGCCGTCGGAATTGTCATCGCTTCACCTGAATTCGATACGATTTTGATTGAAGCTACCTCGGGCAGCGACATCATCGAGGTGAATCAAACTGCTGCGGCGACGTTGTCCTACACGATCAATGGCACTAGCGAAACAGATACTCTGTTATTGACGCCGGTCGGCATCAGAACCGTAGAACAAGCCCGCGTGGAAGCTGGCGAGGGCGCTGACTTGATCAGGACTCGTTCGGCCGACGGATTAGGCGTGGATGCGGCATTGAACAGCTTGCGAATGACCGTTGTCGGTGGCGATGATACCACACAGGATCGCTTGATTGTGGTAGATGATAGTACCGATGATTTGCTGATTTATCGTAAAAGCCAAGACGATAGCGCCGGCACGGTAACCATTGGGCCGGGTAATGCTGAGTCGTTGCTGACAGTCTTTAGCGGCATCGAACGAGTCCAGCTCGTCGATGAAACCGGAGCAGCCGTTAATCCTAACGCGGCGACAGGGCCCCAGTTGGTCGTTTTCAAACACGATCCATTCGAGTTCAATGATGACCGCTTTGTAGCCACGCATATCGGCGCCAATGCGACCGTCAATGTTGACCCCACGATTGATCCCGGTGCGCTCGTGAATCCTTTCGGCGATGGACAGGATGTTCCCGGCGACCGCGACTTTTATCGCATCGTGGCCGATGTCACTGGCATACTGGATTTCCAAATTTACTTCCGCCAGATCGGTACGCTGGCCAGTGGTCGACCAGGTCTGCCAAACAACGGAAACCTTGATGCGAATATTCGCGATGCGGCTGGGAACATCATCGCTGGGTTCGGCGTGAATGATGCGACCAGCGACGAGCGCGTGCGAATACCGGCAGTCGCAGGGCAAACCTATTTCCTCGAAGTTTTTGGAAACACCACTGCGATTAACGTGTATAGCCTAACGATCACCAATCAAGCACCACCTATCCCACAAGATATGGAACTGCTCGACAATCCAGTCGGCGATCCACCTCCTGCCAACAGCGATACCGGTCGCAGCCAGTTGGACAACGTGACTCGCGACAACACGCCCACCCTGGTGTTCCGATTGGATGACGGCATTTTGCTCAACGATGTGCAAGGCAACAGCCCTGCGGGAAATAACCCGCCGAACGGAGTGGTAATTCCAATTCCGTTCCAAGCCGCTGCAGGCACGGCCGGCTATCGCATCGCGATTTTCGATGAAGGCGATTCGCCAGCGCCAGGAACTCAGACCGGTACAGCTCCGCAAGTACCGCTCGGCTTTGCCACACTGGTGGGTGACACGAACAACAACGGTGTTCAAGATCCGGGTGAAGCCGTCCAATTTGGTGTTTACCAGTTTACGACGCCCGTTTTGACGGATGGCTCGCACTTCCTGACCGCTCGTGTTCAAATGGTCGACCCTTCAACGCCACAGCAAACTGGTTTTGGTGATCGCAGTCTAGCGCTTGAGATTGTGGTTGATACCGTTGTTCCACCTGGATTCTTTGGTCAGATCAATTTGGCTGATACGACCCAAGGGCTCGCCGCCGCAAGCGACTCGGGGGTGGTGGGCGATTCAACCACGTTTGTGGATCGAGTCACGAATGATACAACACCTGGTTTCTATGGTCGCTCGGAAGCTGATGCAATCGTTCGCGTTTACGCTGAAACAAACGGAGTGGCTGGTTTGCAGTCCACGGGTGCAGGGGCTGACTTGTTCCTCGGCCTGACTGTGGCAGCACCGTTGGATGGATCGAATCAATTCCCAGGTGGCCAGTGGACCCTCACCACGCCGCTTGATCTGAACAATCCGGATCTCGGTTTCACGCATGATGGTGCACGCAGCCTGTACATGACCAGCGAAGACTTGGCGGGTAACGTTTCCCCTGACGCAGCCGCTGATCGTCTGAATATCTTTTTGGATACCGCTGGTCCACAAGTGACCAAGGTTGAAATTACCGGGTCGCCCGCTTTCAACTTGTTTGGCCTCAAGCCAGACAACTCGATTGAAGGACCTACTCCGCGGGTCGATAGCTTGACAGTTCGAGTTCGAGACTTGCCGAATCGCAGCAGTCTCGATCCAAACTTCCTATATGCCGCACTACATCCACTGGTTGCGGTGACCCCGGGTAACTTTGTCCTGCGCGGCGATCACAGCGGTATCATTGCGATTCAATCGATTACGTTTATCGGTAACCCGGCTGTCAATGGTGTGCCAGCGACCGGTTCCATCGTGCTTAACTTCTTTGCGCCGCTACCAGACGACCGATTCACCTTGACCATCAAGGAAAATGTTGTCGATCCAGTCGGCAATAAACTCGATGGCGAAAGCAATGCGGCAGAGCCAAACGGCGGACCGAGCTTCCCAAGCGGCGATGGACAACCGGGCGGTGACTTTGTGGCTCGCTTTACCGTTGACAGTCGCCCAGAAATCGGCGCGATCAGCGAAGGCCTAGTTTACGTTGACATCAACGGCAACATGGTCTGGGATCCTGAAGGCCAAGACAACGATGCGACCAATCGCGACTTTACCTTCCAGTTCGGACAGCTCGTCGACGCTCACTTCGCAGGTAACTTTGCACCCACCGGTGCCTTGGCGGCGAGCGGTTTTGACAAGCTGGGCGCATATGGAAGATTTGCCGGCAAGTACAGCTTTATCTTGGATACGAACGATGATGGCGTCGGTGATTTTTCATCGTTGATGCCGGCTGCCTATCAAGTCAACGGAATGCCTGTGGCTGGTAACTTTAATGCCGCACATCCTGGCGACGAGATCGGTTTGTTTGACGGTTCGTTCTGGTATCTGGATACCAACGGCAAC
>JANLQO010000620.1:0-5272 GCA_031367855.1 Planctomycetia bacterium
GAATCTGCGAAAAACGCTGCCGAACAACTCGCAATCCCCTTCCCAAACCCAGTTTGCCCAGCTTTCGAGACGGCACCTAACCAAGTGTCCTGAACGATTTCCTGTACTAAGCCGCCCAAAACTCGTTTTTAACGGCCTGAATACACCAATTGGAACGGATTGTGCTTGCAGTTGAATGTCGTTTGCCAAAAACCGGAACTTTAGCAAGCCCAATTGCGTACTATTCACAAACCGCTGTTTAAGATTCGGAAGTAGAAACCGAACAATGAGACGGCGGACGTATCGAATTGAAGGGAAACCGCACGGCCAAGGCTGATGCGTTTAGAAATTGAAGAGGTGGATGATGAGTCGAAAAGATGCAGTACTTAAACTGAAGCAAGTGCTTCTCAACCGCCGCGACGCTTTGCGAGCCGCTTTGGCGGGTGATTTATCCGCCCTGACGGAACTCTCCCTCGCAACCGGGGAATTGGCCGACGTGGCGTTGGATTCTGCGCACGAAGAAGTGACCAGCCAAATGGCCGAAGTAGAAAGCCGAGAACTGGGACTGATCGAGGAAGCCCTCAATCGAGTTTCTCAGGGAACCTATGGCAATTGCGAGGAGTGCGAAAAACCTATCCCACTCGCGCGATTAGAAGCCTTGCCCTACGCAACGCATTGTATCAAGTGCCAAGTTCAAGTCGAAAAATCCGGTGGTAAGGACTGGTCAAGATCATCCGGTGGCGCGTATGATTCGGTCTAGCCATCGGTATGCTCAAGCAGTGCAAGCGGTTGCCCATGACCAACTGGTTACTTGGGTACAATCGGACTGAACCGCACACTAAGATTTAGTAGCATAGCCATGCGGCGGCAGCGACGATCCTGAGTTCGCTGCCGTTTTCTATTTTACGAGTCTCGGCGGGACAGCCGATTCCACCACGTACGACGATACGTCTATTGCGCGGAGGATTTCGCGTGATGGCAGTGGTCTCACTGTTCAATCGAGGTATACATGCTGTTCCAAGCTACCGTTCGAACTATCCGCCGCGTGCTAGCGGCCGCTGTCGCGATCTCTGTTGCCAGCACATCTGTGCAAGCTCAAATCACTTTGCGTCCCGCTCCCGAGCGCGTCGCCGAGCGCCCCGTGTCACGCGATGTACAACCAGTAGCCCGCGAAACTTTGCAGTTCGGAAGCAACAGCCTAACCGCCAATTCACTCAACGTCTCAGCCCGAGCGACCGAGTTTCAACAACTCCAACAAGAGGCTGACGTTCTCGACCGACAACTGAGCTTGATCCGCAGAATCGCTAAGTTCGCTGGCCCAAGCATCGTCCACATCGAAGCGTCCAAGAAATCCGATCCCGGAAAGGGTTTCGCCAGTAGCCGCGTTGAAGAAGCCGGGGCGGGCGTCATCGTTGATCTCAATGGCGGCCAGTACATTCTCACTAACCGCCATGTGATCTATCCCGCTGAAACTTCGTCCATCTTGGTTGAAACCAACGATGGCCAACAGATGCGACCAATAAGAGTGTGGACGGATGCTTCTACGGACGTCGCAGTGATGAAAATAGATCGCCCAGGCTTGATCTCCGCACAACTTGGCGATAGCGAACAGATGGACATCGGCGATTTTGTACTCGCCGTCGGCAGTCCCTTTGGTCTCAGCCACTCGGTCACCTATGGTATCATCAGCGCGAAAGGTCGACGCAACCTCGAACTCGGATCAAAGGAAATCGAGATACAAGATTTCTTTCAAACCGATGCGGCTATCAACCCCGGTAACAGTGGCGGTCCGCTGCTGAACCTGCGCGGTCAAATTGTTGGTATCAACACCGCCATCGCGAGTAACTCAGGTGGCAACGAAGGCATTGGCTTTTCCATTCCAATCAACATGGCGATGACAGTTGCTGAACAACTCGTAACCCGTGGGAAACTCCAGCGAGCTTATCTGGGTGTCGTGCTGGAAAACACTTTCGATAGCCTCACGGCTCAACGCTTGGGATTGCCTTCAACCGCCGGCGCACTTGTCAAGTCGATCATTCCTAGCTCTCCGGCTCATCGCATGGATTTGCAAGTGGGTGATGTGATCGTTGAGTTCGACAGTGTTCGAGTTGAGAACGACGGTCACTTGGTGAAGACAGTGGGACTTACGCCCGTCGGCCGCAACGTCAACGTCGTCTTCTACCGTGAAGGCAAACGTCTGCGGTCCTCAGCCACCCTGGACCCCAATCCTGATCAATGATGCCAGTTTGGCGGTTCGAGATCAAGTGAAATTGATGATGACCGATTTTATCTGTGTAAAGAGATCGAGGCCGTAAGGTCCTTTCTCGCGGCCCCAACCGCTTTGTTTGAAGCCACCCCAGGGCGAAGCGTTATCGAAGGCGTTGTAGCAGTTCACCCATACTGTGCCTGCATCGAGGGCAGCAGCAGCTTGGTGGGCTTTGCGTATGTCGCGAGTCCACACACCCGCAGCGAGTCCGAAAGGCGAATCGTTGCCTTGGGCGATCGCATCGGGTAGATCGACGAACGGAATCGCGCAAACCACGGGTCCGAAGATCTCCTCACGGGCGATTCGCATCTGGTTATTCACGCCCCCGAATACGGTCGGCTCAACAAAGAAGCCATGGGAGAGTGCGCCGCCTGCCGCCTGGCCACCGCTGACAACCTTGGCATATTCAGAGACTCCGAGGTCGATGTAACCAAGCACGCGCTGCTGCTGCGCCTTCGATACCAGTGGGCCCATCTTGGTCTGTGCGTCGAGTCCATGGCCGAGTTTCACGCTGCGTGCCATGTCGGCTAGTCGAGCCACGAATTCCTCGTAAACACTTTGTTCAACGAACAGTCGCGAACCAGCGGAGCATATTTCGCCCTGGCAAAAGAATATCCCCATGAACACACCTTTAAGAGCCACTTCGAGATCCGCGTCGGCAAAGACAATGTTAGGAGATTTCCCGCCGAGTTCGAGTGACACTTTTTTCAAGTTTCCGGCGCTGGCGCGCACAAGTTCACGACCAACTTCGGTGCTGCCGGTGAACGTGATTTTGTCTACACCGTCGTGATTCGCAAAGGCAGCACCCACCGTTTCCCCAAGTCCCGTGACAATATTAAACACACCGTCAGGGAAACCTGCTTCCATGATTAACTCACCGAGTCGCAAGGCTACTAACGAGGTGTCCTCGGACGGTTTGATAATGATCGCATTGCCCGTGGCCAGGGCTGGCGCGGCCTTGTAGAGCGGCATAGTAAGCGGGTAGTTTGGCGGTGTGATGCCGACGACTACGCCCAACGGCTCGCGCGTGGTGTAGTTCAAAAACTGGCCAGGCAGCGAAAGCGGAATGGTATCTCCCAGCAGTTTCGTGGTCCAGCCCGAGTAGTACTCCGTCCAACTCACAGCAGTACCAACTTCCTTCTTGGACTCCCACAATGGCTTGCCGTTCTCCAACGTGATGAGCTCAGCAAGTTCATCGCCATATTTCTCGATGAGCGAAGCGAACTTTTGCAGCAAACGCCCCCGGTCATAGGGTGAGATTTTTTTCCAAGCTGGAAAGGCATGCCGCGCGGCGCGCACCGCTTCATCGGCATCGAGAGCTGTGCCTGATGGGAAATGTGAGAGGACGTTGCCCGTCGCTGGATCGATAGACGGCAGGGTCTCACCACTCGAAGCCTCACGCCACTGCCCGCCGATGAGCATCCTGGCAGGTTTGGCAAGGAAGGCCCGTGTCGCAGCTAGGATTTCAGGGGAAGTGATCATCTTGGCTTCAGAGTTGAGGTTGATCAAAGTCAGGATAGCCACCGCTGTCGGACGAGGGACCGGGAAAACCGATCCGCTGCCAGACGCCCGCATCGCTGAGGTAAAGGGCACACACGTCTGCACGCAACTGGCGGAAGAAGGCGGGTGATCGCGCGCTTAAGGCCGTGAGCAGTTCGAAAAGCTGCGCCGCATTCAATTCATCGACGGCTTGAACGAACATCTCCCGAGCGAGTTCGCGGGCGGCTTTCAGTCCCTCTACGTATACATCAGCATACGGACTCCGCCGCATTCGCTCGGCGATCCCTGGGCCGGCGTGAACAGCCGCCGCGCCAGCGTCGCGGTCATCAGCAGGGATGATGCCGCAGGCCAAAGCTGCAAGCGTGGCGATGTCATTGAGGGATATATTGGTCTCGGTCATAGCTCCCTGTTGTTTCCCAAGGCGATGAGATGCTGAGCTGCTCTATCGGCGATCGCCATCGCGGTAAGTGTGGGGTTCACACCCGAGCCGGTGACGAAGACGCTCGTGTCGCAGATGAAAAGATTTTTAACGTCGTGCGACTGGCAGAACGGGTTCACCACGGAGGTAGCCGCATCATTGCCCATCCGGCAGCTACCCATTGCATGGGCGCCATAGTTCAGGCCGAGGCGTACTTTTTTCGCGCCGGAAGCGGCCATCATCTCAGCCGCTTTATCACGGGCTGCAGCGGCCAGTTTCATGTCATTTTCACCCCACTGATAGGTTACTTGAGCGACGGGCATGCCTCGGCCATCGAGTAAATTGGGAGCCAGGGTTACGGTGTTGTTCACATCCGGCAATCCCTCGGCGTGTGCCCACCAAGCTGCAGTATGCGTGTACTCGTGTAGGAAATCTTTTAGCTCCTGGCCAAAAAAGAGTCCGCTGAGGTTGCCAAAGGTAGCAGGCGTCATCATGTAGCTTAAAAGAATGAAGCCGCGCGCATAGTCGTTGGCTGAATTGGGTTTATAGTAGTCCTGAACCATGACATGCCCCATCTGCATGCCTTTGAAAGCGTTGATTGGCTCGTCAAAGGTCCCAAAGACTTGCCAGGTCGGATGGCTCATGAAGTTCTTGCCCACAAGGCCGCTGGAGTTTGCTAAACCATCCGACATTAACAACAAACGGGGCGTCTCGATCGAATGGGCTGCGAGCACAATAACCTTGCCGCTCACGCGGTGCTCGCGACGCTGCGAATCGAGATACAGGACACCCGTGGCGCGACCTGCACCATTCAGTACGCGATGTACAAAGGCTTCCGAGATAACGCGAGCGCCGAGCCGTTCCGCTTTTGCGAGGTAAGTATTCGCGGAAGTAGCTTTCGCCTCGGTCGGACAACCGGACGCACACCAGCCGCAGTAGATGCACGCGGGGCGACCATCGTATTCTTGAGAGTTGATGGCGATGGGCGGCGCAAAAGGATGTGCACCGAGCTTGCGTGCACCGCGTGCGAGCACCTGTGCATGCCAGTTCATCCGATGCGGTGGCATGGGTAATGTGTAGTTTTCCGGCGCAAATGGACCACACTCACC
>JANLQO010000635.1:0-4380 GCA_031367855.1 Planctomycetia bacterium
GAGGTCGACGCTGGGATTTCGCCAATGCCGAGTACATAATGAACCTCGCTGCACTCGAAGCGAGTGACCTATGGGACAACTACTGGGAAAATCATGCAAAAAATGCTGCCTAAAAGTTGTCCAGAAACTTTGGTCAGACACAGTGGATTCGCCTGCGAGTCGAATTGCTGGATTTCGATTATCATGCTGGGTTGAGGAAATTCCCGCCGGTCAGGAAATCTGAGGCTTTGAATGGCAATCGCTGCACGCAAATATTGGATGGGTTGCCTTGGCTGCTTAATCCTTTCGGGGGTCCACATTGCGATCGGTCAGGATGCACTCAATGAATTCGTGCCCGCACGCTTGCGAGAGCGTTCGCGGTCGGTTCGATTGGATGAATTGGACGATCCCATGCCGCCGCAAGCCCGATTTCAATTCGGGACGGAGAGATTTGTTTCTCGGCGACCTGTTTTCGATATGGCCTTGTCTCCTGATAACAAGACACTTCTCACAAGGGATTCCGAGAATATACATTGCTGGGACGCGGCAACCGGCAAGATCCGCTGGACCGCTGATGTCGATGCGCAGTGGAACGCTTCGTATGGCCTGCGAGCGTTCGCGTTCACCGGCAATAGCGAATTCTTCTATGCCCAAAGTGGACCGGAAAAGCTGGTGAAGTGGATCGTTGCGACGGGTAAACCCATTTCCGTCCCAGTGAAAAATGCCCTACCGCTTCTGCCCGAAAATCGCCCGGTGAATTCGTTCCCGGGAGCCACGCTGGCGATCGACGTCAATCAAGATGGCTCACGCATTGCAGCGGCTGGCGGACATGGCATTGTTGTGTATGACGCAGCAGGTAACAGTCTGCTTGAGATCCCTAACCAGCCCAATTTGGCAGTCGCTCCTGAGGATTGGAAGCAAGACCAGTTGCTATTCGGAGGTCACTACAGTTTGGCTATGTTCTCGCCTAATGGCAGCATACTGTCCGTGGTAACGAGCGACACGCCGCGACTTGTACGTTTGCTCGATGTGTCCACAGGGGAAGTAGGTTGCGTCATCGAACTCGACAGCCGCCTCGTTCGCATGGCTTTCGCACCTGACGGAAATTCTCTTGTGACAACTGCGCGAAATGGTACGGTGAGTCAGTTTTCAACAGCCACCGGCCAACTCGCCTGGCGGCGACTCGTTGAGCCAGCCATCAATCTTCCAGACCATGCTGCGGCTGCTGAGGATCCTTCATCCGCTGTTGCGTACAGTCCTGATGGCAAACTGGTCGCGGCCGCGGTGTCTCAGTTTGGACAAGAGTTGATTTTTATCTTGGACGCTAGTAACGGTATGGTTCGCTCAGAACTTTCGGGACACACGTTGAAGCCCTGGGCGATCGCTTTCAGTGCGGATTCGTCGACGCTCTACTCCACGGGATTGGATCGCATCATTCGACGCTGGGATTTGCTCAAATCTGAGGAACGACCCCTTGAAAAAGGGTTTCATGGTTCCGGCATAGTCGCGACGGCACGTCAGGACAATCGCATCGCATTGGGTGACTCGCTAGGCAATATTCATCTTTCGGAAACAACAAAAAGAATTGAACGAGAGACCCATAACCAAAAACGCGTAATCAAAACCCAGGGCGGTGCGGTTTCAGCTTTAGCCATTGCACCCGATGGGCAATTAGTGGCCAGCGGATGCTGTGTGAAGGACGAATTGATTGTCACCCTTTGGAACACCTCCACTAGTGATGTATTGCATCGCTGGCAGTGGCGTGAACAGGGCAATCGAATTTCAAAAGTTGGAACGCTCGAGTTCTCGCCCGACGGAACTCGGCTGGCGGCTGCTGCTCTAGGCCGTGGCCGAGCTTACTTGCTGAACGTCAAAGAAGGCAAGCAAGTTGCTGAACTGGAGCACGAATTGATTTGTGGTTTGTCGTTCGATCGCAGCGGCCATCAACTGGTGACGGCGGGTGCGAATGAGCAACTGTGTTTCTGGGATTCGGCCACCGGCAAGTTGAACAGCACTAAGGAAATCATCGGTGGCGATTTGCAGAACGTGCGTTGCTCGCCGGTCGACGACTTGATTGTCACCGCCCATTTTCCCAATGTTCTGAGGGTGTGGAATGCAAAGGACATGACTTTACGGAAACGCGCTCCGCTAAGTGGGGAAGCAAATTTCGAGGCTCTCGCGTTTTCATCTGATGGTAATTGGTTAGCCACCGGTTCTTCCGGGGATGTGAACATTATCCACACTCGGTCCGCTGAACTGAGATGGCGAGCGGGTTCCCATCGTGGTCGTGTGTCGACCGTCGGATTCACCGAGCAAGACAAAGTGTTGGTTAGCGGCGGCAGCGACGGCATGGTTTACTGCTGGGAATTGATGCCAGAGGAAGTCGGCGGCGCACCGGACTACGACAAGCTGTGGTCGGCGCTGCGTGACGGTAGCGATGCAGAGGCCGAAAAACTGCAGTGGGAATTGGTGCAAATCGGCGATCCCGCCGTCGAAGAAGTCGAGCGTCGTTTGCAACCGATTACGAGGGTACTCAATTTGCGAGCCATCTCGAAGGGGGTCGATCGTGAAACCGCCGAGTCTCGCGTTCGCCTCGCCATGCAGCTTTGCGAAAAAAATCCCACCGTTGAAATCGATATTCGCCTAAAACGCGCAATCGACTTTCTGGCGACGCTAAGTAATCCGAAATCGATTGCACTTCTTAAGCAACTCGCCGCCGCGCATGCCTCCAAGGATGTTCGCAAAGAAGCAATGTTTGCACTCGAGACCATACAATGAACGATATCTTTACTTGGAACTCCTAATCCTTTCTTATTTGAGAAACTTGCAAACAAGGAGCGCCCATGGCCACATCGACGCGTATCAAACTCTGTTTGCAGCGAACCCTGCTTGCGGGTGCAATCACGCTCTGCATTGGCTCAATTCTAGATGCTCAGAGCAATGCGAAAGTTAGTCAAGAACGACCAAATGTATTGTTCATCGCGGTCGATGATTTGAACGATTGGACTGGGCATTTGTCGGGACATCCGCAAGCCAGGACTCCGAACATTGATCGGTTGGTTGCGCGCGGGGTTACATTTACGAACGCTCACTGCGCCGCGCCGGCTTGCAATCCTTCGCGCGCGGCGCTGATGAGTGGCTTGCGACCTTGGGAAACAGGGATCTATACCAACGAAGACCCAGCCCAGGGAGTCCTGCGTAACGCGCTGACAATCAATCGGCATTTTCTCGCCAACGGTTATAAAGTCAAAGGTGGTGGAAAGATCTATCACAACTTTGCAGCTGAAGGCCGTGATGATACGTGGAGCGAATGGGTCGGTTTGTTTCCCACGGTTGGTGGGAATGTGCATAACTTGAACGGCCTCGACAAATCTCACTTTGATTGGGGCGCCATTCCAGCAAAAACAAGCGACATGGGCGATCATAAGTTAACCGACTGGGCTATCGAGCAACTACAACAACCTTGCGATCAACCGTTGTTTTTGGCGGTCGGTTACGTCAAACCGCACTTGCCCTGGTACGTGCCTCAAGAGTTTTACGATCGGTTTCCCCTGGATAGTATTCAATTACCGGTGACAACGCAGAACGATTTGTCCGATGTTCCGCCGGCGGGTCGCGCGATGGCAAAGCCCGACGGCGATCATGCGGCGGTTCTGCAGGGCGACCAGTGGAAGCAGGCCGTCCAAGGTTATCTGGCAACGATTTCGTTTCTCGATGACGAAGTTGGTCGCTTGCTAGAGGGCTTGGAAAACAGCCCTAAGGCACAAAACACTATTGTGGTTTGGTGGACTGACCACGGTTGGCATCTCGGCGAGAAAGAACACTGGCGCAAATTCGCGTTGTGGGAAAAAGCCACGCGCACATCGTTTGCGATCGCCGCACCCGGCGTGACAACAGCTGGAACGCGGCTTGACGCAGCGGTTGACTATACGAACATTTACCCTACGCTTTGCGATCTTACTGGCCTGCCAATTCCGGAGCATGTTCACGGACCGAGTCTCATGCCACTATTCAAAGATCCAACCGAGGCCTGGGATCACGTTGCCATTTGCACGCATGGTCGCGGCAACCACGCCGCTCGTGACGCTCGATATCGCTACATCCACTACGCTAATGGCGACGAAGAATTGTACGACCACAACGGCGATCCGCATGAATGGAACAACATCGCCAGCCGCGCCGAAATGGCGGAAGTCAAACTGCGATTGTCGAAGAGTTTCCCGTCAAACGAAGCACCGCCGACCTTGGCAAATTAACGTCCTAGGGCGATGTCGGCAAGTTGCATTAGGGCCATAACCGCGCGGCCTCCCGCCGACGAAACGACTGCGATGTGCACGACCGATCGAACGCCACCGGCCGGAGTTGCAGTGTTTGGTATATCACGTTTTCCAAGCTGCGTTG